>NZ_AJRG02000005.1:0-112825 GCF_000298715.2 Streptococcus sp. GMD5S | reverse complement strand
GTGAAATCGGTGTTTTTTCAGAGCTAAAAAGCCATAAAATCTCAGCCGCAGAGGTTCGTGCGATTAACCCTGTAGGGATCATCCTCTCTGGTGGACCAAACTCTGTTTATGAAGAGGATTCATTTGATATTGATCCAGAAATTTTTGAACTGGGCATTCCAATTTTGGGAATCTGCTATGGTATGCAACTTCTTACTCACAAACTTGGAGGAAAGGTTGTCCCTGCAGGTGATGCTGGTAATCGCGAGTATGGCCAATCACCACTTACTCACACTCCTTCTGCCCTCTTTGAAGGTACACCAGAAGAACAAATTGTTTTGATGAGCCACGGTGATGCGGTTACAGAGATTCCAGCTGATTTTGTTCGTACTGGAACATCTGCTGACTGTCCTTATGCAGCTATTGAAAACCCTGACAAGCACATCTATGGTATCCAATTCCACCCAGAAGTTCGCCATTCTGTATACGGGAATGATATCCTTCGCAACTTTGCCCTTAACATCTGTAAAGCTAAGGGTGACTGGTCAATGGACAACTTCATCGATATGCAGATCAAGAAAATCCGTGAAACTGTAGGTGACAAGCGTGTTCTTCTAGGTCTATCAGGTGGTGTTGACTCTTCTGTTGTTGGAGTTCTTCTTCAAAAAGCGATTGGTGATCAATTAATCTGTATCTTTGTAGACCACGGTCTTCTCCGTAAAGGGGAAGCAGACCAAGTTATGGACATGCTTGGTGGTAAGTTTGGGTTGAATATCGTCAAAACAGACGCTGCAAAACGCTTCCTTGACAAACTTGCAGGTGTTTCTGACCCTGAACAAAAACGTAAAATCATCGGTAATGAGTTTGTTTATGTATTTGATGACGAAGCAAGCAAGCTCAAAGATGTGAAATTCCTTGCTCAAGGAACACTATACACTGATGTGATTGAGTCTGGAACTGATACTGCTCAAACCATCAAATCACACCACAACGTGGGTGGTCTTCCAGAAGACATGCAGTTTGAACTGATTGAACCATTGAACACTCTTTATAAAGACGAAGTCCGTGCCCTCGGTACAGAGCTTGGTATGCCAGACCACATCGTATGGCGCCAACCATTCCCAGGACCAGGACTTGCTATCCGTGTCATGGGTGAAATCACTGAAGAAAAACTAGAAACTGTTCGTGAGTCTGATGCTATCCTTCGCGAAGAAATCGCTAAAGCTGGTCTTGACCGCGATATCTGGCAATACTTTACTGTCAACACAGGCGTTCGTTCAGTCGGTGTTATGGGTGACGGTCGTACTTATGACTACACCATCGCCATTCGTGCCATTACTTCTATCGATGGTATGACAGCTGACTTTGCCAAGATTCCTTGGGAAGTCCTTCAAAAAATCTCTGTACGTATCGTAAATGAAGTGGATCACGTTAACCGTATCGTCTACGACATTACAAGTAAACCACCTGCAACTGTTGAGTGGGAATAAACCAATCAAACACAAAAGAACTCTGAATCGGATTCAGAGTTCTTTTTAAGGTAAGCACTTCTGCTTTCCTTTTTTATTTGCGTTTTTTCTTCGCTTTTTTCATTTTGTTGGCCATGCGTTTCATAGACTGTTTCATGGCAAATTCACCGATTTTACCTTTAAGTCCACCACCGAACATCTGGCTCATATCTGGCATGCCTGCTCCTCCGAGACCTGACATATCCGGCATGCCACCTTGTCCCATCATGCCTTCAAGGGCAGACATATCCATCCCTCCCATATTTGGCATATTTTTTGGAAGGTTATTGGGATTGATGCCCATCTGCTTCATCATCTTGTTCATATCCCCAGACATGACACCTTGCATGAGCTGTTTAGCCTGATTAAAGTCCTTGATAAATTTATTGACTTCGACAAAGGTATTTCCAGAACCAGCAGCAATACGGCGGCGACGACTTGGATTTAACAAATCAGGATTTTCACGCTCCTCAGGTGTCATGGAAGACACAATGGCACGTTTGCGCGCAATCTGGCGCTCATCCACCTTCATATTTTGAAGGGCTGGATTGTTAGCCATACCTGGAATCATCTTGAGTAAGTCTTCCATTGGCCCCATATTTTGCACCTGATCCAATTGATCAATGAAATCATTGAAATCAAATGTGTTTTCACGCATCTTCTCAGCCATTTCAAGGGCTTTTTGCTCATCGTATTCTTGAGAAGCTTTCTCAATCAGGGTCAGCATATCTCCCATACCAAGGATACGGCTTGACATACGATCTGGGTGGAAGGTTTCGATATCTGTAATCTTTTCACCCGTACCAGTGAACTTGATAGGTTTACCAGTGATGTGGCGAACAGACAAGGCTGCACCACCACGAGTATCCCCATCAATCTTGGTAAGGATAACCCCAGTCACTTCCAACTGAGCATTAAACTCACGGGCGACATTGGCCGCTTCCTGACCGATCATGGCATCAATGACAAGGAGGATTTCGTTTGGTTGAGCCAGTGCTTTAACATCACGAAGCTCATTCATGAGAAGTTCATCGATTTGTAAACGCCCTGCCGTATCGATCAAGACATAGTCGTTGTGATTGGCTTGCGCTTGCTCCAAACCTTGACGGACAATCTCAACAGCTGGTACTTCTGTTCCAAGAGCAAAGACTGGAACATCAATCTGCTGTCCAAGTGTTTTCAACTGGTCGATGGCGGCTGGGCGGTAAATATCCGCAGCAATCATCAAAGGACGTGCATTTTCTTCCTTCTTGAGTTTATTAGCCAGCTTACCAGCAAATGTTGTTTTACCAGCTCCCTGCAACCCGACCATCATGATAATGGTTGGAATTTTTGGTGACTTGATAATCTCAGCCGTGTCGGAACCTAAAACGGCTGTCAGTTCCTCATCCACGATTTTGATAATCTGTTGGGCAGGATTGAGGGTATCAATGACCTCGTGTCCGACTGCACGTTCACGAACCTTCTTGATAAAGTCCTTTACAACAGGCAAGGCAACGTCGGCTTCAAGCAAGGCCAAACGAATCTCTTTGGTTGCTTCTTGGACATCCGCCTCAGATATTTTTCCTTTTTTACGTAAATTTTTAAAGACGTTCTGTAAACGTTCTGTTAAACTTTCAAATGCCATTTTTCTTCCTCTTATTCTCTATTATCAATACTTGTTAAAATTTCTATCTGCTCCTGCAGAAAGTCATCCTTGGGATAACGCTCCAAAATCTGGTCAAAAATCTGACTGCGGACAATGTAGTCCGAATACATGTGCAGTTTCATCTCATAATCTTCTAGAATCTTTTCTGTCCGCTTGATATTGTCATAAACAGCTTGACGACTGACACCGAACTCTTCAGCAATCTCAGCAAGACTATAATCATCAGCATAATAGAGTTCAATATAGTTCATCTGCTTGTCTGTCAAAAGCGCCGCATAAAATTCAAAAAGGGCGTTCATACGATTGGTTTTTTCGATTTCCATAACTTTTATTATACCAAAAAAACGATTATACTGCTAGAGTAGAAGCACTTCAAATAGAGTAAGAAGAAGAAAAAAAGAACCTTGCAAGGCAAGATTCTTTTAGTGTCTGACTTAAATAATTGTTCTTCTGGGAACTTAATCGAATTAAGCTTCGATTTCTGTAACCATACCTGAACCAACAGTACGTCCACCCTCACGGATAGAGAATGTAGTACCTTGTTCTACGGCGATTGGGTGGATCAACTCAACGTCGATAGTCACGTTATCACCAGGCATTACCATTTCAGTACCTGCAGGAAGTTCGATTGAACCTGTAACGTCAGTAGTACGGAAGTAGAATTGTGGACGGTAGTTGTTGAAGAATGGAGTGTGACGTCCACCTTCTTCTTTAGTAAGGATGTAGACTTCACCTTTAAATTTAGTGTGTGGGTTGATTGAACCTGGTTTAGCGATAACTTGTCCACGTTCGATTTCGTCACGTTGAACACCACGAAGAAGGACACCTACGTTATCTCCAGCAAGACCTTCGTCAAGTTGTTTACGGAACATTTCAACACCAGTAACAACTGCTTTTTGAGTTTCTTCTTTGATACCAACGATTTCGATTTCGTCGTTGACACGAACAGTACCACGGTCGATACGTCCTGAAGCAACTGTACCACGTCCAGTGATTGAGAATACGTCCTCGACTGGAAGAAGCAATGGTTTTTCAGTGTCACGTTCTGGTTCTGGGATGTACTCATCAACAGTGTTCATCAATTCCATGATGATGTCTTCGTATTTAGAGTCACCTTCAAGAGCTTTAAGAGCTGAACCTTGGATAACTGGAAGATCGTCACCTGGGAAGTCGTATTCTGACAAGAGGTCACGGATTTCCATTTCAACCAATTCAAGCAATTCTTCGTCGTCTACCAAGTCAATTTTGTTCATGAAGACGATAAGGTGTTTAACACCAACCTGACGTGAAAGAAGGATGTGCTCACGAGTTTGTGGCATTGGTCCGTCAGTTGAAGCTACTACAAGGATAGCTCCGTCCATTTGAGCGGCACCAGTGATCATGTTTTTAACGTAGTCCGCGTGTCCTGGAGCGTCGATGTGAGCGTAGTGACGTTTTTCAGTTTCGTACTCAACGTGCGCAGTGTTGATAGTGATACCGCGTTCGCGTTCTTCTGGAGCAGCATCGATAGACGCATAGTCTTTAGGTTGGTTAACTGCTGAAGGCAAGCGACGTGCCAATACAGTTGTGATAGCTGCAGTCAAAGTAGTTTTACCGTGGTCAACGTGTCCGATAGTACCAATGTTAACGTGTGGTTTACTACGATCGTATTTTTCTTTTGCCATTTGAGTAAAAGCCTCCAATAAAATATATTTTATAGATAGACAGTAGGCAATACAGTCTAACTTTCCTTACTATTTTATCAAATTTCTGCTAAATTGCAAGTGTTTTACACATATTTTGTGAATTAATCTAAATCTTATCAAATCCTGTTCTTCTGCTTCTTTATGGCAATATGAATTCAAACTTATTTTGTTTGGAAGATAGTACTTTCAACAAAAAAATCAGGTCTCCCTGATTTTAATTTGATTCTGTTTTTTCCAGTTCCTTAGCTTCTTTATGGTTTTCATATAATTTCGCTAGGAACTTAGTAATTTCTTTAAAAATAGAATAAGTAGGCACTGCTACGACCATCCCTATGACACCGTAGATATTACTTGACAGTAAAAGGAGCACCAAGATCGTAATCGGATGCACTTTCATAACCCCTCCAACGATACGTGGATAGAGAACATTTCCATCAATCTGCTGAATAATAAGCATATAAGCAACCGCAATCAACATACGATGAGGATCTGTAAACACATTGGCAATCACCATTGGAATTAAACCAATACTTGGACCAACATAAGGAATTAAATTTGCGATTCCAGAGAAAATAGCAAAAACTAGGGCGTACTTTAATCCGATAACGCTATAGCCAATATAGGCTAAACATCCAATAATAACCGCATCAATCGCAATTCCACTGATATAGCGCGCTATGGTTGTATTGAGATTGGTTAAAAGGCTAGAAAGATTCAATTTGTCATGCTTTAAGACGGTACGTTCCAACATTGGTAGCAACTTATGACCATCCAACAAGAAATAAATCAAGAATACAGGGGTCATAATGAGAATAAGAACTGTACTAAACAAGGCTGAAAGAACGCTTCCTAAACTGTTGCTGACGCTATTAAGGATATTCTGGAGGATATCCACATAGGAGAGATTAAGTTGTTGAATTGTTTGTTGAATATCAATATTTTGGAAGACTGGATTCATGGACAAATCGATGATCAAATCTTGTAGTCTACTATAGATGTTTTGACTAGAAATAATCAAGCTGGTCAACTGATTAATCAAAATCGGCAAGAGATAAACGACCCCTACAACGATAGCACCAATCAAGGCACAAAGAGTGACCAAGACACCAATTAGACGATTGATCTTACATCTCTTTTCTAAGAAAGTAACGACTGGATTTGTAATGTAGTAAAAAAATCCACCAAGCAAAAATGGAATCATGATGGTATTCACAACTGTCACGAAGGGAGTAATGATGGCTCCCATTTCTCTCCAAAGATAGAAAATCAGTGTTAATAATAAAATTTCAGCTGTCCAAAAAAATAATTTGTTTCTGCGGAACATAGGTATCCTCCTTCTCTCTATTTTACCATATTTCTGAAAAAGATAAGATGGCTTTAGTAAAAAAACGAGAATATTTTTTTTCTTTATGATAAAATAAAGCTAATATGAAAAAAATAATTTTATCTTTTATGACACTTTTAGTTCTTGGAACAGCTTCTACTGTTTCTGCTCAGGAGTTTGATGTTGCTGCTAAACATGCTATTGCTGTCGAGGCTACAACTGGAAAAATCCTCTATGAAAAAGATGCAAATCAGCCTGTAGAAATTGCTTCTATTACAAAACTGGTTACAGTTTATTTGGTCTATGAAGCTCTGGAACAAGGAACTATCAGCCTATCTACACCTGTTGATATTTCGGACTATCCTTACAAACTTACAACTAATTCTGAGGCGAGTAACGTCCCTATGGAAGCTCGAAATTATACTGTTGAACAACTATTAGAGGCTACAATGGTATCCAGTGCAAACAGCGCTGCCATTGCACTAGCAGAAAAGATTGCTGGTTCTGAGAAAGACTTCGTAGACAAGATGAGGGCTAAACTTCTTGAATGGGGAATTCAAGATGCAACTATTGTAAACACAACTGGTTTAAATAATGAGACACTTGGCGATAATATCTATCCTGGTTCTAAAAAAGACGATGAAAACAAGTTGAGTGCCTACGATGTTGCAATCGTCGCTCGTAACCTCATCCGAGATTATCCTCAAGTTTTGGAAATCACAAAAAAACCAACTTCTACCTTTGCAGGACTTGAAATCCACTCAACCAACTATATGTTGGAGGGAATGCCTGCCTATCGTGGTGGTATTGATGGACTAAAGACAGGTACTACTGATAAAGCTGGTGCTTCATTCGTGGGAACAACTGTTGAGAAAGGGATGCGTATTATTACGGTTGTTTTGAATGCAGATCAACAAGATACCAACCCTTATGCACGTTTTACTGCTACTTCAGCACTTTTAGATTATATTTCTGCAAACTTTGCCTTAAAAACTGTCGTTCAGAAAGGTGAAGCTTACAACGATAGTAAAGTAACAGTTCTGGATGGTAAAGAAGATAATGTGACAGCTGTCGCTAAGTCAGACATTTCCATCGTCCAACGCATCGGAAGCGGTACTACACCAACTCTCCAATTCACACCGAAATCAACATCAGAAATGGCTCCATTGGAAGAAGGCAAGGTTGTTGGTACTCTGACCTATGATGATCAGGATTTGGTCGGCCAGGGCTATCTCACTTCCGACAAACCATCTTTTGAAATGGTTTCTGAAAAGAAAGTAGAAAAAGCCTTCTTTTTGAAGGTTTGGTGGAATCAATTTATCCGCTTTATCAATGAAAAACTATAAAAAAATCGCGAATAATCGCGATTTTTTCTTTATTTCATTTCTTTAAAAGCCGCTTCTGCATCAGCGTTGCTAATAGCACCAAATTGGATTTTTCCGATTTTACCTTGACTGTCAATCAAGTATTCCGTTGGAATACTACGAATTTGGTAGGCTTGGAAGGTAGTTGCTTGCGTATCATATAGAACTGGAATATCCTTGTAGCCTTGTTCTTGGTACCATTTTGGAAAGTCTTGAACTGTTTTTTCACCTTGTAGACCTGGTGCAATGACACTCAAGATTTCAAAGTCTCGATCTTGTTTGGCAGCTAATTCCATTAACTCAGGCATGCTTTTTTTACATGGTCCACACCAAGAAGCCCAGAATTTTAAATAGATCTTTTTCCCTTTATAGTCTGATAACTTGACTTCTTTGCCATCCATAGACTGCAAGGTAAAGTCTGGCGCATCCTTACCGACTGCGATTTGTTGTACAGCAGGTTGTTTGGGACTGCTTTTCTGTTTGGTTTCTTTTTCACCACAAGCAATCAACAAAAATAGAGACATGAGGCTCAATCCAGCAAAAATAACTTTTTTCATTTTTTCTCCTTTTATCCAAGAATTCCTGACAAGGCATTTAACTGCCCTAGCATTAATAATAATCCCATCAAAATAATCAAAGCTCCCCCGATTTTCTTTAGTAAAATCATATGGGGTTTTAATTTACTAAAATAGGGCATAATCCAGCCCGAAGCCAAGGCCAAAACAATGAAAGGAAGGGCCATTCCCAATGTGTATACTAATGTTAACACGGCTCCTTGCCAAGCACCATTGCCACCGGAAGCTGCTAGGGCCAAGACCGAACTTAAGACTGGTCCGATACAAGGGGTCCAACCAAAACTAAAGGTTATCCCAAGTAAAAAGGCTGACAGATAGTGATTCGACTTTGATTGTTTGAAGGTGACTGTCTTTTGAATCTCCAGTTTATTGAAATGCAAGATTTCCATCTGGTGAAACCCTAAAAGAATAATGACTATTCCCATAGCATAACGAAACCAGTCTGCATAGAGCATGTGCCCTAGGAATCCAGCTCCAAATCCCAAAATAAAGAAAATGAGGGAGATTCCTGCAATAAAGCACAAGGTTCGAATTAAACCAGACCATGCAACGTCTCTTCCAAAAAAGCGAAAGCTTTTCGAATTTCCCTGATCATCCAGTAAAATACCAGCATAGACAGGTAGCAAAGGAAAGATGCAGGGTGAAAAGAAGGACAGGATACCTGCTAAAAAAACGGATACTAGAAATATAATCGACTCCAACGAATTACCTACTTTCTCAAAATTCTAATCCTATTTTACTACAAAAGGATAAATTTGTAAGAAGTCTGCTACGCTTATTTATTTTGACTAAAGTTGACACAAAAAAAGGAGCTAAGCTCCCTTTATTTTAATACGTTCCTTCTTCACCTTGACTAGTCAAGATAACAGGACCGTCTTTGGTAATCACAAACTGGTGTTCATATTGGCAAGACAGGCCGCCATCTATAGTCTTATGAGCCCAGCCAGTCTTCATATCTGTATCAATTTCCCAGTCACCAGTATTGATCATGGGTTCAATAGTTAGTACCATTCCTTCACGGAGACGGAGTCCACGCCCTGCAATACCGTAGTTAGGAACCATTGGCTCCTCGTGCATAGTTGGACCAACACCATGACCAACCAAATCACGAACGACACCGTAACCGCGACTTTCAGCGTATTCTTGAATGGCTGCACCGATATCACCGATACGATTGCCAACAACTGCTTGCTCAATCCCTTTATACATAGCTTCCTTGGTCACGTCCATCAGGTTTTTCACTTCTTCAGACGGTGTACCAACCGCATAAGCCCAACATGAGTCAGCTAAACCACCAGTATAACTTTGGGTGTATTTTTTCATTTGCTCAACATTGTTGAAGTTGAGTTTAGATACATTGAGGTCGGATTTGGCAATCGGACCACCCAATACCATGTCAACCTTGAGCAAATCGCCCTCTTTCAAGATGTAATGACGTGGAAAAGCGTGAGCTACTTCGTCGTTGAGAGAGCAACAAGTGGCATAGGGGTAATCCATGACTGCACCATCCACACCAATCTGTAAAGGAAGGAAATTCTCCTCTTTACAACGTCGTCGAACGTACTCTTCAACTTCCCACATATCCACGCCTGGCTTAATCAAATCACGTAAGCCGATATGGATACTTGCTAGGAAATCACCAGCCTTGTCCATGGCTTCGATTTCACGTGCTGATTTTAAAGTTATCATTTTTTCTCCTAGATTCTAATTAATTTTAACCGTAACATTTGCTTTTGAAACAATCTGATGACCATGATAAATATCATAATCAATAATAGCTGAGCGTCTCGTGTGGTGAATAATACGAGCCTGAATCCGCAAAGTATCATCTATCTGCACAGCCTGCAAGAAATAAATCAACATCTGCTCAATGATGAGATTACGTCCGCTATTGACAACGAGATCTTGGGTCATATGGTTGAGGATTTCAGCCAAGACTCCATTAGCAAGGACACCATTTTTCTCCAACATGAAGGGCTCAACAGTAATAACGACTTCATCATGATGATAAGAGAGTTTTTGCCCGATTTGCTCTGAGAAGGTCGGCAAAGCAGAAACTTGGGAACGGCTCATCTTTTCCATGACATCTCGTCGTGTTACGACACCGAGCAAGGTTTGGTTACTTCTGACAACGGGAACCATCTCAAAATCTTCTGCAATCATTCGTTGACTGACATTGGCAATATTAGTCGCTAAGCCTGTTACGAAGATGCTCCGCGTCATCACCTTGTCAATCGTTGTGCTGGGTGACTTATCTCCCGCATCACGCATGGTAACAACCCCAACAACCACTTGGTGTTGGTTAATAACTGGGAAACGGCTACTTCTGTTCTTACGGACCAAGTCTAGATAGTCTTTGACTGTATCCGTTTCTCTCAAAAAACCATACTCATGACTGGGACGATAGAGCTTTTCGACTGTCAGAATATCGGTTTTGATTTGAACATTTGAGAGGGCTTTGTTAATCATGGTCGCTACTGTAAAAGTGTCATGTTTACTCCTCAGAACTGGAATCCCTTTTTTATTAGCCAACTCAAGAACATCATCTTGGACATGAAAACCACCTGTTACAAGGACTGCATTTTCATTTTCCAAGGCTAAAAGTTGAATACGAGTACGGTCACCTACAATCAAAAGACCGCCATCATGGAGATAAGACAGGATATTTTGCTCTGTCATAGCCCCAATGGAGAATTTGCTAAACTCTCTCTCCAACCCTTCCTGACCAGCTAAAACTTCAGATGAGGTGACTTCAGCAATTTCAGCATAGGTTAGCCTCTCAATAGCCACTTTTTGGGACTTGACCCGTATGGTTCCACTACGTGGCCGAGTTTCAACAATGCCACGATTTTCAGCTTCTTTGATAGCTCGGTAGGCTGTTCCGTCACTAACACCTAGGTGATTGGAAATACTGCGAACACTAACTCTCTTCCCAATTGGCAACTCTTCCAGATAGGACAAAATTTCCTGGTGTTTACTCATTGAATTCTCCTTTTATGTATCGAAATTCAAGATAGTCCCTCATTTTTCGTGTATAGCGATCGCTCCCCTTAAACTGTCGGACGAGGCTAAAGCCCGATTTTAAGGCTACTTTTTGGCTAGCTTGATTCTCCAGATGAGTGATGATGGATAATTGTTTTAAACCAAATTCTTCAAAAGAAAGGTGACAGAGTTTGCTAACAGCCTCTGTCATAAAACCTTGCGACCAAGCATCTTTTTTTAAGAAATAACCAATTTCTGCTTCTTTTTTGATTTCATCGATTTTTTCAAATTTAATGGAGCCAATCATTTCCTGATTTCCTTGGAGACAAATTGCCCAAACACCTAGAGGAGCCTTCATAAAATAGTTAGCAAGTGCGTACTGACTTTCTTCCAAACTTGCTTGACTGGGAAAAATAAACTGCAAATTCTCAGGGTTTGAAGCAATCTCGAAAAACGCTTGACTGTCACTAAAAAAGAAAGGACGCAAATACAAGCGCTCCGTTTCAAAAAAAGAAAACATTGCTAATTTGGTCCAAATATTCATAATCACCTCAACGGCTTAGTCTTCAACGAGTGTAATATCCGCTCCAAGACTACGCAATTTTTCAATAATATCTGAGTAGCCACGAAGGATAAACTCAATATTCGTAATTTCAGTCTGGCCCTGAGCCATCAAACCAGCGATGACAAGTGCAGCACCAGCTCGCAAGTCTGTAGCTTTTACACTTGCCCCGTGTAACTTACGACCACCGTTGTAAATAATGTGATCGTTTGTAGTCGTAATATCCGCATCCATTTTTGCTAACTCAAAGACATGATTAACACGTTTCTCATAAATCGTATCAATAATAGTTCCACGACCTTGGGCAGTTAGTAAAAGTGGCGTGATAGGCTGTTGCAAATCGGTTGCGAACCCTGGATAGGGAGCTGTTTTGATATTGATGGCCTTCAAATCAGACTGTTCTTCAACGAAGATACTGTCTTCTGAGACCGTCATACGAACGCCCATTTCCTCTAGTTTGGCGATAAAGCCTTCTAAATGTTCATAGAGAACGTTGTTAATGCGAATTCCTTTTCCTACCGCCGCAGCAAGTGAAATATAGGTTCCAGCTTCGATACGGTCTGGAATAACCTGATGACGCGTTCCATGAAGTTTCTCGACACCATCAATAATGATAATATCAGTTCCTGCACCACGAATATGGGCCCCCATGTTGTTCAAAAGGGTAGCAACATCGATAATTTCCGGTTCACGAGCCGCATTTTCAATGACAGTACGCCCCTTAGCTTTAACCGCAGCAATCATCGTGTTAATCGTTGCTCCAACGCTGACGGTATCCATGTAAATACTTGCGCCATGAAGCCCCTTACCTTGGGCAGATAAATTCATATTATCTCCCTCATAGCTGACCTTAGCACCCATGGCTTCAAAGGCTTTTAAGTGAAGGTCAATCGGACGAGGTCCCAGATCACATCCACCAGGAAGTCCAACTGTAGCTTCACCAAAGCGACCTAAAAGACTTCCGTAGAAATAATAAGAAGCACGCAAGCTATTAATCTTGCCATAAGGCATAGGAATGTTTTGAACACCTCTTGGATCAATCTCCAAGACATCATCATAACGCTTAACAGTCGCCCCCATAATCTCCATAATTTCGACAAGACTAGCAACGTCTGAAATATCTGGAACACAATCTAAAGTGACAATATCATCTGATAAGATAATAGCTGGAATAAGCGCTACAACACTATTTTTAGCACCACTAATGGTGATCTCACCTTGCAATGGACGTCCACCATTGATGACAATTTTTCTCATGTTTTACTCTTTCAAAATTTACTAAAAAGGTCTTTTCGTTCTATTATACCATAATTTTCAGTTTTTTCCCATTCCTATTTACTAAATACCATCTCATTTTGATAAAAAAAGACCTATCACTCAAGCTTTTCAGCCTGAAATGATAGGTTTTTGTGTTAGATTAGCGTACAGTGCGGATGCGCATTGTGTTTGTACGAACAGCTTCGCCAAGTGGTACACCTGCAACGATAACAATATCATCACCAGATTCTACCAAACCTTGCTCAACTGCAATTCTTTCAGCGAGATCAAACATATCATCAGTGTTTGATGGGCGATCAGTGGTTACTGGAATAACTCCCCAGTTAAGCATCAAACCACGCTCAGTCAATTCATCGAAAGTGATTGCCAAGATATCAGCATCTGGACGGTATTTAGAAATCAAACGAGCAGTGTGACCTGTCTTAGTAAGAGTAACCACCAACTTGATATTCATAGAATTTGTCGCATCCTTAACAGCTGAAGCCATAACCTCAGTCTTAGAATTACGTGACAAGTTAACAGATGACAAGCGACCGTATTCTTTTAAAAGAGTTTGAGCATTCTTGTCAATTGTTGCCATTGTACGAACAGACTCAAGTGGATATTTACCATTTGCAGACTCACCTGAAAGCATTGTAGCGTCGGTTCCGTCGATAACAGCGTTAAACACATCTGATACTTCTGAACGCGTTGCACGTGGTTTTTCAGTCATAGTTTCAAGCATGTTTGTTGCTGTGATAGCGACTTTACCAGCTGCATTTACTTTTGTAATAATCATTTTTTGGTAAACTGGAACCATTTCGAATGGTACTTCAATACCCATGTCACCACGGGCGATCATGATACCGTCAGCAGCTTCAATGATTTCATCCAAGTTGTCAATACCTTGTTGGTTTTCGATTTTCGCAAACAATTGAACGTGACCATTACCAGTTTCTTCACAGATTGCACGAACTTCGTTAACGTCTTTCGCAGTACGTACAAATGAAATCGCGATGAAGTTGATACCTTGTTCCAAACCGAAACGGATATCATCGTTATCACGTTCAGCAAGAGCTGGGAAAGGAATTTTAGTGTTAGGGATGTTTACACCTTTTTGTTTAGCGATAATTCCGTCGTTTTCAACTTCAACTTCAAACTCACGAGTTGCATCGTCTTTTGCAACAACGCGAAGACCCAATTTACCATCGTCAACCAATACTTGACGACCAACTTCAACATCATCGTAGATATCAAGAGCACCAGCAACGTTCAAAGCAATCACTTCACGAGTTGATTTGATTCCTTGTTTAGTTGCAACACGGATTTTTTCACCAGTTTTGTAAGAGTACTCTTTTGCGTCACCTTCAAACAATTCTGTACGGATTTCAGGTCCTTTAGTATCAAGAAGGAAACCAACTTTTTTACCTGCAAGTTTTTCGGCAAGTTTAACAGTTGCCATACGCTCACCTTGTTCTTGGTGGTCACCGTGTGAGAAGTTGAAACGGAAAGTGTTTGCTCCTGCTTCAATCAGTTTAGCAATGTTTTTAGCTGAAGCTTCAACATCAAGTTTTTCACCCCAGTATCCGTCTTCACCGAATTTTTTACCACCACGGATTTCAACCGCAGGACCTAAAGTTGCAACGATTTTTACACGTTTGTTCATGATTTTGTGACTCCTTTATATAATTCGACCTTTTATGGTCATGTTACCAAATTAATGAAAGTTGATTAGGACAAGCTCTTGTTCAAAGCAGAAAGTTCAAGATCAGCTTTATGAGGGTTGTTAACAATAATCTTACCTTCTGCAGTTAAGCTAAACAAAGCTCCTTCTTCTGCTGTACCAAGAATTGGATTTTCAACCATTTTTTCGTTACGGATACCAACAGCGACACCACCGATTCCTTGTTTAAGGAGTTTAACAGCGTGTGCCCCCATGCGTGATGCCAATACACGGTCACGCGCAGTTGGTGATCCACCACGTTGGATGTGACCAAGTTCTGTGACACGAAGATCACTTGTGTCTCCTGCTTCTTTCAGCTTTTGACCAAATTCAGCCGCTGACATGACACCTTCAGCTAAGACGATGATATTATGTTTTTTACCGCATTCATAACCAGCTTTGATACTAGCTACGATATCTTCCATCTTGAAGCCTTCTTCAGGGATAATGATTTCATCAGCACCAGTTGCAATACCTGCCCAAAGAGCGATATCACCTGCGTTACGTCCCATTACTTCAACGACGAAAGTACGACGGTGACTTGATGATGTATCACGAATCTTATCGATTGCATCCATAGCAGTTGTTACTGCTGTGTCAAATCCGATTGTAAAGTCAGTACCTACGATATCGTTATCGATTGTTCCAGGAAGTCCAATAGCAGGGAATCCATGCTCAGTTAAGCGCATAGCACCATGATAAGAACCGTCACCACCGATAACTACGACACCTTCGATACCGTGTTTTTTCAATTGCTCAATCCCTTTAAGTTGGCCTTCAAGTTTCGCAAACTCAGGGTAACGAGCAGAGTGAAGGAAAGTACCACCACGTGAAATGATGTCTCCTACTGAAGCAGCATCAAGTGGATAAATTTCACCAGCAACCATACCAGCGTATCCATCGTAGATACCAAAAACTTCCATTCCTTCTGAGATTGCTTGACGAACTACCGCACGGATGGCAGCATTCATACCAGGGGCGTCTCCACCACTGGTCAAAACAGCAATACGTTTCATTTGGTTATGCTCCTTTTTCTTTTAACATTCTTACTGATTATACCACATTTAAATCGAAAATTCTTCTATTTTCCGTATTTTTAGCGATAAATCGTTTTCATAGCAATTCCCTCTAATTTTTCCTCTAGAGCAGAATCTTTTCTTACAAAATGTTGGGAGGAAACAATTGTTTTCTCTTCCTCAACATACCTGATAATGACAGGGATTGGGCCTTTGTATTGTTCTAGGATATTTGAAATTTCTTTATCGTATTTATGATTTTTAACTTGAATCCAGAATCGTTCCGCTACTGCTTCTTTCAAATCTTGTGCAATCATTTGCAGACGACCATCTCGAGATTGAACTTTGCCATTGATGTAGTAAAATTTCCCTTCGGATAAAATGGAAGCAAATTTTCTATATTGGTCTGAAAATACAGTTACATCCATCCGAGACTTACTATCATGAACCTGTAGAAAGGCCATACTCTCGCCTTTCTTGGTTCGAATCACTTTAATCTTTTGAATTTCAACTAGGATAGTGGCTTGAGCTCCCTCGGTTAGATTAGTGATTTGCGTGGTCGGATATAGGGCTTGTTTGGCAAGAGTTTGGAGAGGATGGGGACTGATACCTACCCCAATCAGTTCCTGCTCTTTGTAAAATTTCTCTGCTTCCGTAAAATCATCAGCTTCAGTCCAACTATAATTTGTATCCGCAAAGAGACCTCCCAACTCCTCAACAAAGACAAATAAGTTTGGGAGGTTGACTAAGATTTTCTGACGGTTCTTATCAAATTCATCAAAAAGCCCTAGTTCAACCAAAGAAGTCAGAAGCGACAATTTCTTGTAATTCTTGGGAAGACGTGTGATAAAATCTTCAATGCTTGAGAAAGGACGATTTTCAATAATCCAGTAAGACAAATCTCTCGGCATTCCCTTAATGGCTTTTAGACCAAGATAGATTTTCTTCTGAGAAATCTTATCATGATAGGGAATGCTGTTGATTGCTAAGGGAGCTACTTCAAAGCCCATCTGTAATGCATCTACAATGTAATCACTGCTAGAATAGTTCAACATAACTTGAAAGAAAATAGCAGGATAGTGTGTCTTGAAATAAGCAAGCTGGAAAGCCAGCGCTGAGTATGCATAAGCGTGGGATCTGTTAAATCCATAGCCAGCAAACTTTTCCATCACTGCAAAAACTTGCTTGGCCTTTTCTTCTGTATGCCCAAGTTTCATAGCTCCTATGATAAAATCTTCCCTCATCAAATGCATCTCTTTAGCATTTTTCTTACCCATGGCTCGTCTGAGAATGTCGGCTTTACCAAGACTGAAACCTCCAAAACGCTGAGCAACCTGCATGACTTGCTCTTGGTAGAGCATAATGCCATAGGTTGATGACAGAATGTCCTCCAAGGCAGGGTCTAACACCGTCACCTTTTCTTTACCATGCTTACGAGCGACAAAATTATCAATATAATCACTTGCCCCCGGTCTGTTGAGTGAGGTTGTGGCTACTACCTCTTCGAAGACTTGTGGCTGAACTCGTTTCAAGAGTCGAATGGCGCCAGGTTGTTCAAATTGGAAAATACCTTTCGTATTTCCAGCTGCAAAGAGGGCTAAAGTTTCACTATCTTCCAGGTCAATCTCTTCGATTTTCAGATGAATACCTTCTGACTCAGCCAATAATTCCTGCATTTTTTGGACAAAAGTTAAGTTACGAAGTCCTAGGAAATCCATTTTTAAAAGGCCATTAGCTTCAACACCATGAGCATCATACTGGGTGATCAGCATATCCTCACCGTATTTGAGCGGGATATAGTCTGTCAGGTCCTGGTCACTCATAACGACCCCAGCTGCATGGATAGAGGTCTGACGAGGATACCCTTCAATCTTTCGAGCAATCTCAAAAGCTTTTTGGTATTCAATCTTACTATTGATGACCTGCCTAAACTGTAAATTCTTTTCATAGGCTGTCGTTAGCGTATCTCGAAAACTGATTTTTTTCGTAATATTGGTTAATTCGTACTCTGGAACACCATAACGTTTGAAAACATCACGAATTGCCTGTTTTGCTCCAAAGGTCGAATAAGTGACAATCTGTGCCACGTGTTGACTGCCATAGCGATCACGAACATAGCGAATGAACTCCGGCCTATAAAGGTCAGGAATGTCGATATCGATATCGGGCATGGTGTAACGCTCACGATTTAAAAAGCGCTCGAAAATCAAGTCCTTTTCAACTGGATCAATTCCTGTAATATCCAGTGAGTAAGCCACCAGACTACCAACCGCAGAACCACGCCCCATTCCCATATAGTAGCCTTGGGAACGTCCAAAACGGAGCAAATCCCAAACTACAAGGAAATAGTCGTCAAAGCCCATATCATGAATCACAGCCAATTCTTCATTTAGTCGCTCATGATAGATAGCTGAGGTTAGCCCCTTATCACTCAAGCCTTGCTCAGCTCTCTCTCTAAGTTCTTCGACCGCTGGTCTTTCAGGATTAAAGCGAGGGAGTTTTAAAATTGGGTCGATTTGATAGCTTACATTCTCTATCAGACCTTGGAGATTGGCAAGCGCCTGAGGGAAGCGATTTTTAAACCGTGCTTCCAAGTCTGAGGCAGGTAAAAAAATCCCCTGTTGTGAATGTACATCCACTTCTCTCAGGCTGACATTGTCCTTGACTGCTGACAAGATTTGTAAAACCTGTAGGTCTTCTTTTTCAAAAGAGTTGACTTGATAGAGTGGAAGAATGGGTCTGATAAAGACTTCTTGAGGAGTATCTGGACTAACACCGATAAAATAATCAACCCCCAAATCCAACTGTTCGACCCCATTAAAATAGGGAACAATAATAACAACATCTTCGAGGTGGGAGGTGAAGTCAGACCAATTTTTCCGTCCAGTCATTTTTAAAGTGGATAACTTCATCAACTCTTGGTAGCCTTTAGTGGATAGGGCTAGAAAACGAAGAGAAATATTTTCCTCATCTTTGACCAAGGTCATTTCTAGACCAATTAAAGGTCGAATGCCATGCTTACGAGTTGCTTCTAGAAAATGATAAGCTCCATAGAGATTATCCACATCCATAATAGCAAGGTGAGAATAGCCGTATTCTTTAGCCATTTGTACGTATTTTTCAATCGAAACCACACTTTCCATAAAACTATAAACAGTCTTGGTGTCGAGCTGTGCAATCATTTCTTCTCCTCCTTGCTTTCGTTTTACTACTATTATACCATTTTAAGCTGGATATTGAAGCAACTCTGCACTTTCTTTTCAATATCATCAGTTCCAAACTTCTTCTCTTCTTACTGTTAAATTCTTCATTTTTCAAAGGAAGAAAATATAAAATTAATATTATATAATAGTTTTAAATGTAAATTTAGATATATTTATACCAAACGAAGAATAATAAAGATAGGAGTTATATGCAGTTTTACATATAAAATTCTCTAGAAAAAGGCTTACTTCTATGGTATTTATTCAGCATTTTATAATAACTTACTAAATAGATATGCTGGTTTAAGAAATTTATTTCATTTAAGTTTATTTATTCCATTTTTCCCTCTTTTTTGATATAATAAATCCAGTCTGTTTTCAAAGGAGAGAAACATGCGTTTTAATCAATTCAGCTATCAACCAACCACTAGTTCTCAACGATTTGCAGAATTAGAAGGTCTTGGTCTAAAGCTGTCACCCCAACTGTCCTTAAAAAGACAGTTTGAAGACTTCATTTGTTGGAGTTTTTTCACTTATTCTGACACGGATTATGCCTTATCGACTTTGGCTGCGGATAAAGAAACAGATTTAGTAACCTTTTTCCAGTCAGACCGTGAGTTAACTGCGGAGATTTTCTACACAGTAGTTTTTCAACTTTTAGGATTTAGCTATCTTGTTGACTTTGAGGATGCCGAACAGTTTCGTAAAGAAACTGGTTTTCCTATTGTTTATGGGGATCTCATTGAAAATCTTTATCAGTTACTCAATACGAGAACGAAAAAAGGAAATACGCTCATTGATCAACTTGTTAGTGATGGACTCATTTCAGAAGACAATCACTACCACTACTTTAACGGTAAGAGCTTGGCAACCTTCTCTACTCATGATGTCATTCGTGAAGTCGTGTATGTCGAGAGTCGTGTGGATACTGATAACGACGGTCTCCCTGACTTAGTCAAGGTCAGCATTATTCGCCCGCGTTATGATGGACAGATTCCTTCAGTCATGACTGCCAGCCCTTACCACCAAGGGACCAACGATAAAGCCAGTGACAAGGCTCTCTACAAAATGGAAGGGGTGCTTGAGGTCAAACCGCCCCACACCATTGAACTTGAGGAGCCCAAGCTGAATTTAGTCGAATCTCATGGTCAAGCAGAAGTCGTCTCAGAAGCTGAAGAAAAGCTATCTCATATCAATAGCTCATATACACTCAATGACTACTTCCTCCCACGTGGATTTGCCAATCTCTATGTATCAGGTGTTGGAACCAAAGATTCTCAAGGTCTCATGACCAATGGTGACTACCAGCAGATTGAAGCTTATAAAAATGTCATTGATTGGCTCAATGGTCGTTGTCGTGCTTTCACGGACCACACGCGCAAGCGCCAAATCAAGGCTGACTGGTCAAACGGCAAAGTCGCAACAACAGGTATTTCCTATCTAGGTACCATGTCTAATGGTCTCGCCACCACTGGTGTTGATGGTTTGGAAGTGATCATCGCAGAAGCAGGTATTTCCTCTTGGTACAACTACTATCGTGAAAATGGTCTGGTAACCAGCCCAGGTGGTTATCCAGGTGAGGATTTTGACTCACTTGCTGAATTGACCTACTCCCGCAACCTCCAAGCTGGTGACTATATTCGTGGCAATGAAGCTCATCAAGCAGAGTTAGAAAAGGTTAAAGAGAAACTCGATCGCAAGACTGGTGACTACAATCAGTTTTGGCATGACCGCAACTATCTGCTCAATGCTCACAAGGTTCAAGCCGAGGTCGTCTTTACGCATGGTTCCCAGGATTGGAACGTCAAACCTCTTCATGTTTACCAGATGTTTCATGCCCTTCCTAGCCATATCAATAAGCACCTCTTTTTCCATCATGGTGCCCATGTCTATATGAACAACTGGCAGTCGATCGACTTCCGCGAGTCCATGAATGCCTTGTTAAGTAAGAAATTGTTAGGACTTGACTCAGACTATCAACTTCCGACTGTCATCTGGCAGGACAATACCGAACCGCAAAGATGGCAAGGTCTTGATAACTTTGGCAAACAGGATGAACTGCATACCCTCTCTCTCGGTAATGAGGAAAAAGTGATTCAAAACCAGTATGATCAAAAAGATTTTGATCGTTATGGCAAGACTTACCAGATCTTTAACACTGAACTTTACCAAGGAAAAGCCAATCAGATTACCATTGACCTTCCAGTAAGTCAAGACATTCACTTAAATGGGCGAGTGGAGCTAAAACTTCGTGTCAAATCGAGTACGAACAAGGGCTTATTATCAGCCCAACTGTTAGAACTTGGACAAAAGAAATATCTGCAACCTTATCCAGCTGTTTTAAGTGCTAGAACCATTGACAACGGTCGTTACCACATGTTAGAAAATCTCTGTGAACTGCCATTCAACCCAAGTGCCCAACGTGTCATCACCAAAGGCTACCTTAATCTTCAAAATCGAACCAATCTCTTGACGATTGAAGAAATCCAACCAAATGAATGGATGGACTTCAAGCTAGAGCTTCAACCAACTATCTACAAACTTAAAGAAGGAGATACTCTCCGTTTGGTTCTCTATACAACAGACTTTGAGATCACAATTCGAGATAATACAGACTATCAGTTGACTGTTGATTTAGCACAGTCTAGTCTTATCCTACCTTGTCAAAAGGTATAATCTACCAGACTTTCAATATGGAAGTATTCAAAGGAAAAGTCAATGAAATAGACCATTGAACTTCCTATAACCAAAGTTTTCTACTTGAACAGTCGAATCAAACATAAACTTCGTATCAAATCCAGTTCATCTTAAAGCATTATAGAAGCCCCTAGATAGAACTTGGACAAAAGATACTCCCCCTAACCAACATGTGTAACCATTTATCATATTCGCTACTAGACCACATGTTGGAAATCTCTGTGAATTACATTTAGAGTAAATTCACAACAAGCCGTGACAAAAAGCTACCCAAATTGAATGATTCACTGTCATTAAAGAACATCAATGTAGATGAACGGATTGCTACCCAGTTTATCTGCACGCAACTAGTGACAAAGTTAAAAGAAGGAGAATCTCTCCATCTAGTTCTTTATCCTACTGACTGCGAAATCATCATACGTGACAATACCGCCTACCACCCGACTGACGTTATCGTTCAGTCCACGCTACTGTACCTTGTAAAAGGAGTACTTACTTTATGAACAAATCAGAACACAGACACCAACTTATCCGCGCCCTCGTTTCAAAAAACAAAATCCATACACAAGCTGAATTACAAGCCTTATTAGCGGAAAATGATATCCAAGTGACTCAGGCTACTCTATCACGCGATATCAAAACCATGAACCTTTCAAAAGTGCTCGAAGAGGATAATTCTTACTATGTGCTAAATACAGGGTCTATCTCCAAATGGGAAAAACGTCTTGAAAACTATATGGAAGATGCTCTTGTTATGTTGCGTCCGGTGCAACACCAAGTTATTTTGAAAACTTTACCCGGTTTAGCCCAATCATTTGGATCTGTAATTGATTCCTTGGCCTTTCCAGATGTCGTTGCAACTCTTTGTGGAGACGATGTCTGCATGATTATCTGTGAAGATGCTACAAAAGCGCAGGCTTGTTTTGAGAGTCTTAAAAAATATGCGCCACCATTTTTCTTTAGTGAATAAAACAAATCCCGTGATTAAAAAATCACGGGAATTTTTTATTTCTTTGACTGTGTTTCTTCTTTCTTTGTACGCGCCAATCGAAGAGCACGTTTAGGATTGAGACGATTAAACAATTCTTCTAGTTTCTTTTCATTCCACACATCTGCTGCAGAAACAAAATTGCCATCTGCATCTCGGAATGATATCGGTTTATCTCCCATATCAATCTCCTAGTCTACAAATTCAAACTCAAATTTACCGATGCGGACCAAGTCGCCATCTTTGGCGCCACGTGCACGAAGGGCTTCGTCAACCCCCATACCACGAAGCTGACGGGCAAACTTCATGACCGATTCGTCACGGTCAAAGTTGGTCATGTTAAAGAGTTTCATTAGTTTTTCACCAGAAAGTACCCATGTCGCATCATCATCACGGCTAATCTCAAAGGCCTTTTCTTCCTCGTCAAAGCCATAGTAAACTTCTTCTTCCATATCGGATTCATCATAAATCGGGAATTCTGGAGTCTTGTCTAACAACTCGGCTGTCGCGTCCAAAAGTGTCGCCAACCCCTGCTTGGTCAGACCAGAAATAGGGAAGATGGCTGGAAGTTCCTCAAACTCGTCGTAGTTTGCTGCCAACTTTTCCTTAAAAGTTTTAAGATTTTCCTGACTTTCAGGCATATCCATCTTGTTGGCTACGATGATCTGCGGACGCTCCATGAGACGAAGGTTATAAGATTCTAATTCCTTATTGATAGCAAGGTAATCCTCATAAGGATCACGTCCTTCGCTAGCTGACATATCGATGACATGTAGGATAACTCGTGTACGTTCGATATGACGGAGAAACTGGGTCCCAAGACCAACCCCTTGACTAGCCCCTTCAATCAAACCTGGAAGGTCTGCTACTGCAAAAGATTCACCTGACTGCGTACGAACCATCCCTAGATTAGGCACAATGGTCGTAAAGTGGTAAGCACCGATTTTTGGCTTAGCTGAAGTGATGACACTAAGCAAAGTTGACTTTCCAACAGATGGAAAACCGACCAAGCCGACATCCGCTAGAATCTTCAATTCCAGTTGCAACTCACGTTCTTGACCTGGTTCTCCATTCTCAGAGATTTCAGGTGCAGGATTTTTGGGAGTGGCAAAACGGATATTTCCACGACCACCACGACCGCCATGAGCCACGATAAATTCTTGACCATGTTCAATCAAGTCTGTAATGACTTTACCTGTTTCCGCATCACGTACAGTAGTCCCCTGTGGCACGCGAACACGTAGATCTTCTGCACCACGTCCGTGCATTCCTTTGGTCATTCCTTTTTCACCGGAATCAGCCTTGAAATGACGGTTATAGCGGAAATCCATCAAGGTACGTAAGCCTTCGTCTACCACAAAAACAACGTTACCTCCACGTCCACCATCACCACCCCAAGGACCGCCATTAGGGACATATTTTTCACGGCGAAAGGCAACCATGCCATCGCCACCATTACCAGCCTTGACCTTAATCTTAGCTGTATCTAAAAACATATTCATATTTTCTTCTCACTTTAAAAAGGCTGGGGAGAACCCAGTCATTAGTTATTGTTTCTATCCCCGTAGCTTGCTTAGAATCTACTAAAAGCTCCAAGCGCAGTTGCAAAGATACCAGCAAGGGTTACAAACAACATGATGAGCACGACAACAAGTGTCACCTTTTCAAACAAAGTTTTTTTACGTTTTCCGTTATCTCCAAAAGCCATAACTTCTCCTTTTTCTATATAATTCTAATTTAATAGTCTGTTGAAACTGGTGCAATCAACCATAAAATGATATAAGCAAGGACTCCTGTCCCATAACAAAATGCAAGAACAGCCCAAATGACACGAACAATTGTTGGATCAATATCAAAATAATGAGCAACTCCTGCGCATACTCCACCAATTTTTTGATCTTTTCCGCTTCTCATTAATTTTTTCATTTTTACTTCCTCTTATTCTATTATTTGAATTCGTCTCTCCAATAATCTCTGATGCTAGACAATTGTTTTCGAGACGCTCTTAAAATACGCTTGGATTCTTTTACTGGGCTTGTAACAGCCTGTTGAGGTAGATAGAGAATCGTTTTTAAGAAGCGCTGAGTGACAGGTTGTCCATCATGTAGCTCATGTTCAAAGTTATTTGAGATAATGGCATCAAGGTAAAACTCATGAACTCGTTTCCCAAAATTTTCAGCCGAAATCTCGTACAACTTATCCGCCAACTTTTGTTCAGACATATCAGGAGTAGCAATCAATGCTTCAAGGATAGCTCCTGCAAGCTCTCGTTCTCCATAGTAGAGGGTCCCAAACATTTTATCATTGATCAGATTTTCAAGATAGGGGTTGCCATGAGCAATAACAGGCGTTCCACTGGCTAGACTTTCTAGATAGGTTAAACCCTGAGTTTCACTCGTAGATGCTGAAATAAAGAAATCAGCTGCTTTATAGTACAAGGCTGTCTCACTGGGAGCAATCATACCTGTAAAAATCACATGTTTTTGTATGTTTAATTTCTCTGCTTGTTCTTTCAGACTGTCCAGATAAGGTCCGTCTCCAGCAACAACCAACTTCACCTTGTCTTCTTCTTTCAAAACCTGCGCAAAGGCAGCTAAGACTGCTTGGATATTCTTCTCAAAGGAGATACGCGAAAGGCTCAGTAGCATTTTCTCGCCTTCCTGAATACCTAACTTCGAACGAAGCTCTTGTAAGTTTTCCTCTTTAATCTCAGGTCGTTCAAACTTAGCCAGCTCAATTCCAGTTGGGATGACACGCTTTTCAACCTTGACTTTGTATTTCGATAAAAGGTCACGAACAATCTCACTAGGGCAAATCACGCCATCTACATCATGAAGGAAGCCACGCACCAAATATTTTACCATACTCGGACGAATTAGCATGCCCTTAGCAATGTAATGTACATAGTCTTCATACTGGGTATGGTAGGTATGAATAACTGGAATTTTCAATTCTCTCGCAATCCAAATTCCTAACAAACCAAGAGAAAATTCTGTCTGGGTATGAATAATATCGAGTTGATACTGCTTGGCAATTTCAAGCGCCTTTGTAAAACCTCGGTAGGCAAATCGTCGATCCTTAAACGCAAAGAAAGGGACACTCGGAATGCGAATAATTTGCCAATCCTCGTAGCGGTTTACATCTTTATCTGTTGTTGTAAAGATAAAAACTGCATGCCCCTGCTTTTCAAGCTCAGTTTTCAAAGTCCGAATACTAGTCGCGACCCCGGAAACCTGAGGGAAATAGGTATCTGTAAATAAACCAATTCGCATAAATTACCTCACTTTTTGCCCAAAGCAGCCTGTTCTCGATAAAATTTTAACCAGATTTCCAACAAATGCTCCTCAGAGTACTCTTTGGAGATCTCGCGAGCTTTTTCTTTCAAGTCCTTTAAGGTTTCAGGGTCATTCTTATATTCTAGGATTGCTTCTCTCATCTCGGAAACATCACTTGTAGCACGATAATTCCCATCAAGAATAACCTTATACAGATCCAAATCCCTCAACATAATCGGAGCCTCGCAACTAGCCGCCTCTAAGATGGTCATAGGGAATAATTCATTGTAACTTGGTAGCAAGAATAAATCCGCCATAGCGTAAAGTTCCCGCATCCGTTCCGGTGACACAATCCCGGGAAAAATAAGATTTTTTGGTGGATTGTCCATAATCTTCTTGTAGCGTTCATAACCATCTGTCATCCCACCAAATGAAAAACCACCTGCCCAGATAAAGGTAATTTCTGGCAATTCCTCAGCAAGACGGATAAAATCATCAATTCCTTTACGTTTCTGAACCTGACCCGCACCGATTACGACAAACTGATCTTCCGCGAGATCCATTTCCTTCCGGAGTTGAGCAACTTGTTCAGCTGGTAATGGATGCCATTTTTCTTTATTTACAAAGTTTGGAATATAAGTTACTTTTTCACGTGGAATGCCAGCAGCCACTAAATCCTCGATAAACATGGGATTGACCACCACCAAGTGTTCCATTCGGTTGTAAAAGGAAAAAACATAGCGTTTGACAATTCCTTTTAGGAAAAATGGAATCTTCAAACTCCCCTCAAGCGTATCAGGCAAAAAATGCACATAGCCAATTTTTCTCCCAGAGCGTTTCTTTTGGAAAGTGGATAAATAATAGGGGAAATCAATGGTATGAAAGTGAGTTACATCTGCCTCTACAGGAAGATTCTCTGTAACAATCAACTGGTCTTTGGCATCACGGTGAAGGAGACTAACCAATTCTCTATAAGCTCCTGACACTCCTTGACCAGCTACTTTTTCACTTGAACTTAGCATATTAATACGCAATTTTTCGTTTTCCATACCTTTCATTATACCATTTTATTTCCAGAAAATCAGCAAAAGAAAGAAGAGACTATAGGAAAAAGGATAAATTTACCCTATTTTCCAATCGTCTCTCTCATTTTTCTTAGTCTTTATTTAATTCCTAGGGCGATACGTGCGTATCGGCTCATTTTCTCAACCGTCCAAGCTGGATACCAGACCAATTTAACTTCGGTATTAGTTACCTCAGGCACATCTGTCATCGCATCATGTATCTGGTCTGTCAAAAGGTCAGCCAGTGGGCAGCCCATAGTTGTCAAGGTCATATCAATTTCAGTGTGACCTGTTTCACCATCAAAACGAATTTCATAAATCAAACCTAGGTTGACAATATCAATCCCCAACTCAGGGTCGATGACTTCTTCCAAGGCATTTAAAATGCGTGTTTTGATCATTTCAATTTGCTCTTCTGTATAAGCCATGTTATTCCTCACTATTAGTCTTCAATAAAATCACGAAGCGGTTTGCTGCGACTTGGTTGACGCAATTTTCTCAAAGCCTTGGCCTCAATCTGACGGATACGCTCACGAGTCACGTTAAAGACTTTCCCAACATCTTCAAGAGTACGCATTTTCCCATCATCTAACCCGAAGCGCAAGCGCAAGACGTTTTCTTCACGGTCTGTAAGAGTATCCAAGACTTCATCCAACTGCTCACGCAAAACGATACGAGTTGTGTAGTCTACTGGATTTTCAATCACTTCGTCTTCGATAAAGTCCCCAAGATGGCTATCGTCCTCTTCACCAATCGGTGTTTCAAGTGATACTGGTTCTTGGGCGATTTTCAAGATTTCGCGGACCTTGTCAGGTGTCATATCCATACGCTCAGCGATTTGTTCAGGAGTTGGATCTTGTCCCAATTCTTGAAGGAGATTACGCTGTTCACGAACAAGCTTGTTAATGGTTTCAACCATGTGGACAGGGATACGAATAGTGCGGGCCTGGTCAGCAATGGCACGGGTAATCGCCTGACGAATCCACCAAGTTGCGTAAGTTGAAAACTTAAATCCTTTAGAGTAGTCAAACTTATCCACTGCCTTCATCAAGCCCATGTTGCCTTCTTGGATCAAGTCAAGAAATTGCATACCACGCCCTACGTAGCGCTTAGCAATCGAAACCACCAAACGAAGGTTGGCTTCTGCAAGACGTTGTTTGGCTTCAATATCACCAGCCTCAACTGCTAGGGCCAATTCTTTTTCCTCTTCGTTGGTCAAGAGAGGAACGACCCCGATTTCCTTCAAATACATACGGACTGGGTCATTAACCTTGGCAGAAGTTGAGCCAATCAAGTCCTCATCACTGAGTTCTGGTTCTTCTTCTGCACTAAGCACACGCGCACTTGGATTTCCTTCGTTGTCTGTGATAGAAATGCCAGCATCCTGGATCCGTTGCAAAAGGTCTTCAATACCGTCTGCATCTAAAGTAAAAGGAATAACCAGACTTGAATTGATTTCATCGTCTGTTGCTGTTCCTGTTTTTTTGTGGTTACGGATAAAGTCTGCTACTTGCACATCAAATGTGGTTACTTCTTTTTGTTTTGTTGCCATTATTACTCCATTCTTCTCTTTTGGGAAATCAATCGTTGCAATTCTTCCAAGGCTGTGTCTGTATCTCCTACATGACTAGCTTCCTGCACTTTCTTTTTAATTCTTAAGTTGTCCTTGCTGAGGAGGGCACGGTTTCGAGTCGCTTCGACTTCCGCTAGCTCTTGAGGCGACATCTCAACTGGCAAATCCAAGCTAAGCACGTGGTACCAAGCATTTTCAACCTCAGGCGTCTGATGAGAAAGCTCCTCTGAGCCGATTTCTCCCTGCTCACTTAATAATTCGTAAAGAATCTGAAATTCTGGGGTATCAAAGAAAAAATCTTCTCTTAAGCGGTAGTCATTTAACACAACTGGGTTCTCAGCCATCCTATAGAGGAGATGAGCCTCTGCTCTCATGACTGCTGTCAGTTGTCGCGTTACAGGTAAACTAATCGCTGCTGGAGGTTGCTCCTCTTTGACTCTTTCCTGCCTCTGAACAATGCGACTTTCATTTACAATCTGCTCCACCTGTTGGTAATCAAAGGAAGGTAGATTATCCGCCAGAATGTGAATATAAGAATTTTGGGCAGTGATAGACTTTTCCTTGGCGATTAGGGGCGCAATCTTTTCAATGAATTCGATTTGCGCCTGCAAGTTATCACTATTTTCTGGCTTGAGCTGGTGAATATAGAACTCTATAGGACTGATACGGGTCTTGGTTAAAAGGTAAGCCAGGTCTTCAGCAGAATTCTTTTGCAAATACTCATCTGGGTCCATGGCATCAGGTACTCGAACAACCTCCACTGAGAAGTCTTTTAACTCCTCTAGTGCCTTGGCTGTTGCTGCCTGCCCTGCCTTATCGCCATCATAGCTGAGAACAATTTTTCTGGTAAAGCGTTTGAGGTGATCAACATGCTCCTTGCTTAAGGCTGTTCCCATGGAAGCTACAGCATTTTCTATACCAGCACGGTAGGCTGCAATCACATCCATGAAGCCTTCCATCAGATAGAGCTCTGTGATCTTACCTGTTCCCTTTTTTGCCTTGTCCAAATGATACAATTCGTAACTCTTGTTAAAAATTGCAGTCGAGCGACTATTTTTATATTTGGCAGTCTGACTATCCGTTTCTTGCCAGATACGACCTGAAAATGCAATAACCTGCCCCTTGTCATTGGTCAAAGGAAAGATAATCCGTCCAAAAAAAGTATCATAAAACTGATTGCCATCTGACAGGTAAAACAGGCCAGAATCCAATAAATCCTTTTCCTCAAACTTGTCAGATAAACGTTGGTAGAGATAAGTTCTCTCTGCTGGAGCTAGTCCAATCTGGAAGTGCTTCAGAACATCATCTGTCAATCCGCGTTTGTAGAGATAAGCCCTTGCTTCTTCTCCCATCTTGGTCGTCATGAGGATGGCATGGTAAAAGCGTGCAGCTTCTTCATGTATATCATATAGAGCTTGATGAGGGGAAGCTTGTTGGGGACGAGACTGAACAGGCATAGCTAGTTGAATACCGACGCGCTCTCCTAAGAGCTGAACGGCTTCCATGAAGGACACGCCTTGGTATTCTTCGATAAACTTAAAGACATCTCCTGAACGCCCACATCCAAAACAGTGATAAAACTGCTTGTCTTCCACAACGTTGAAAGAGGGGGTCTTTTCACCATGAAAAGGACAGAGCCCTAAATAGTTCCGTCCAGCCTTCTGTAAAGAAATCACATCACCTATGACTTCCACAATGTTGGCATTGTTTTTGATTTCTTCAATGACTTGCTTGTCAACCATACACAATACCTCCATCTTATCATAGTTTCACGTAAACTAGTATAGCTTATTTCTGAAAAAAAGTAAACCATTTCATACGCTTTCCGTAATTCTCTTTGCCTTATTTTTCCAGATAGAAAGAGGAGATAAAAAACTCAGAAACACTTCCATGCTTCTAAGTTTCTCTTCTCTATTTTTTGATGATTATTTAACTCATCTATTCAAATAATTGATAGTAGTCTGAAATCTTCATCTTAGCTTTTTCTTCTTTATTGAGGTCTTGGATGATACGACCTTCCTTCATGACTATCAGACGATTGCCATACTTCAGCGCATCTTCCATATGGTGGGTAATCATCAAGGCTGTTAGATGACCCTTGCTGACAAAGTCATCTGTTAATTCCATCAAGGCAACACTGGTTTTTGGATCAAGGGCTGCTGTGTGTTCATCCAACAAGAGCAACTCTGGTCGCTTCAAGGTAGCCATCAAGAGACTCAAGGCCTGGCGTTGACCGCCTGATAGAAACTCAATCGGAGTATCTAGATGTTTTTCAAGCCCATTTCCCACTTTTTCAATGGTAGTCTGAAACTCTTCTCTATGGCTTGAAAGTCTCCTAGGAAGGAGTCCTCTCTTCTCACCGCGAAACTTGGCAATCAAGAGATTTTCCGCTACCGTCATACGGGGAGCCGTCCCCATCTTAGGATCCTGAAAAACACGAGACAAGTACTTAGCCCGTTTTTCAGGTGAAAAATGCGTCACATCCTCGCCCATGATACGGATACTCCCACTTGTTAAAGGTAAGGTACCTGCAATAGTGTTAAAAAGCGTTGACTTCCCTGCTCCATTTCCCCCTAGGATGGTAATGAAATCATGTTCGAAAATTTCAAGAGAAACATCATTCAGAATGATTTTTTCCTCATCAAAGCCATTCGTAATGACTTTGGTAGCATTTTTTAATTCTACAATTGCTGTCATTTGCTAAACTTGACTCCTTTCAGGTATTTGTTTTTGAAGGTTGGAATCATGAGGCAAACCGCCAAAATCAAGGCGCTGTACAAACGAAGATAACTTGTATTAAACCCAAGAGCAATCACTCCCCAAACGAGGAACTGATAAGCAATAGACCCTACAACGATGGTCATGAGTCGCTCTGCCAGGGTCAAACTCTTGAACAAAACCTCACCAATAATCAAGCTAGCAAGCCCTACGACAATCACGCCAATTCCTCGAGAAACATCCGCGTATCCTTCTTGTTGAGCAATTAAGGCTCCTGCAAGCGCGATAATCCCATTTGAGAGAACCAAACCCATAAGTTCCATACGACCCGTATTGATACCAAAGCTACGAGCCATATCGGGATTGTCACCTGTAGCGATGTAGGCCTGACCTAGTTTGGTATCAAGGAAAAAGAGCATAAGGCCAATAACAAGAGCTACAAAGATTAATCCAGTCAGGAGTTGGTTAAGATCTGAATCGAAAGGCAAGACATCCTGTATTTGTTTAGTTCCAAGAAGCCCCAGATTGGCACGCCCCATAATCATGAGCATGATGGAATGGCAGGAAGTCATGACCAGAATCCCTGATAAGAGGGTTGGGATTTTTCCTTTGGTATATAAGAGACCTGTCGCCATTCCAGCTAGACAGCCCGCTCCTACTGCGGCTAGGGTTGCTAAAAATGGGTTGACTCCCTGTGTTATCAAGGTTACAGCTACTGCTCCCCCAAGAGGAAAAGAACCTTCAGTAGTCATATCTGGAAAATTCAAAATTCGAAAAGTCATAAAGATTCCCAAACCTAAAATCGCCCAGACCATCCCCTGAGAAATAATGGATACTATCATAATCTTTCACTCATTTCTTTCTTTAGTAAAAACGGGAGGAGATGTGTCCAGCTCCTCCTTTATCTTTATTCAATCACTTGTCCTGCTTCTTTTAGAACGGACTCAGGAATGGTGATACCAAGTTCCTGCGCTAGTTTTTTGTTAATCACTGACTTACCAGTTGAAAAGACATTAACTGGCGTATCAGCTGGTTTTTCACCTTTCAAAACTTTGGCAATCATCTTACCAGTAGCCACTCCAAGATCGTGTTGGTCAACTACTACAGATGCCAGGCCTCCTGCTTCTACCATGGCAGTAGCACTTGGGTAGATTGGCTTTTTAGCTGTTTGGTTGCTTGAAACAACTGTTGAGAATGCGGATGCGATGGTGTTGTCAATTGGAACCCAAATCGCATCGACCTTGCTTGTCATAACATTGACTGTTGAAGCAATTTCGTTAGTCGAAGGAACGGCAAAGGTTTCGACTGTCAAACCTGCTTTTTCAGCATAAGCCTTGAATTCTTCTACCTGTGTTTTTGAGTTATCTTCGCTACTTGAGTAAAGAGCACCGATTGTTTTGACATTTGGTGTCAAAGTTTTAATCAATTCCACTTGTTGTTCAGCAGGGTTGTGGTCTGACACCCCTGTGATGTTGCCACCTGGTTTTTTCAAATCTTTGACCAAGTTAGCACCGATTGGGTCTGTAATAGCAGCCATGATAACTGGTAGGTCTTTTGTAGCACTAGCGAGTCCTTGAGCTGCTGGTGTTGCAATCCCAACAACTACATCGTTTCCATTTGCTACCAATTGTTTACTCATGGTTGCAACCTTGCTCTGATCTCCTTCAGAGTTCATAAAGTCGATTTTTACTTGATCGTCCTTATAGCCTTCTTCAGCTAGTCCATCTTGAATCCCTTGGTAAATCAAGTCCAAGGATGGGTGACTAACAAATTGAAGGACACCAACCTTAGCAACCTTTTGCTCTTCTTTAGCTGATGGCTTGTTCATTGATGAATAAATCAAGCTAGCCACTACCAATACTGCTAATCCAGCGACAATTCCAATCAAACGTTTATTTTTCATTTTTCTTTCTCCTTAATTCTTTTACCTTAACTTTTTAAATCACATCATCAAGCGATGCCATCGTTTAAATTCCAATATCTTTCCTCCCCATAGAAAAAGTCCTCACACAAAAAACTTGTGTGAGGACGTCGATGCGCGGTGCCACCTCAATTATAGGAATATTCCTATCGCTCTTTCTCGCAATAACGAGTTGCACTGTAAGGTGTGCTCACCGAATTTTTATGATTTCAAATTCTTAAGTACATTCAGCCCAATTTCATCAATTTCATCTATCTGCTTTCACCAACCACAGACTCTCTAAAAAATGAGCAAGATTACTTTCTGAATGTTTAAATTATATCATTTTTCAACTACTTGTCAAGCTTATTTTTAGAATTTTTTAAACAATTCAAAAACTTCCCCTTGAAAAAAGAGGAAGTTTGTAGAATATCAGCCTGAATTACGCAAACCAGTTGCAATTCCGTTGATAGTTGTATGGATCAGTTTTTCTTCGTCTGCCGACAATTCTCCGCGACGTTGACGTTTGATCAACTCCAACTGGATGTAGTTAAGGATATTAAAGTAAGGCATACGATAGTTTAGACTGTCTTTTAGGTAAGAGTTTTCTGCCAAGAGTTCGTCATAACCTTCGATAGCTAAAATAACGTCCTTAGTCAACTGCCATTCATCTAAAATAGTGTAGTAGATAGCTTGTACTTCTTCGTCTTCACAGAGCTTGGCATATTCAAAAGCAATATTCATATTAGACTTAGACAAGACCATGTCCACATTGGAAAGCAAAGATTGGAAGAAAGGCCAGTTTTGGTACATATCACGAAGGAACTCGATATTCTTTGGATCTTGATCTATAAACTCTTTAAAGCTGGATCCTACTCCATACCATCCAGGAAACATGACACGGCTTTGTGACCATGAGAAGACCCAAGGAATGGCACGCAAACCACCAATTTCAGTGATGGTCTTACGAGCTGCTGGACGCGAACCGATATTGAAGCTTGAAATAGCTTTGATTGGACTTGATTCAAAGAAATAGTCATAGAAATGTTCATTTCCAAAGACCAAATCACGGTAGATATCATAACTACGGTCCACTACTTGATCCATGATAGCTTCGTAACGATTTGACGTATTGATATCACTCTTCTTCTTGGTAATCATGCGGTTAATGGCTGCAGAAACCAACATTTCAAGGTTATAATAAGCAGCGTCTTTGTTTCCGTATTTATTTCCAATGACTTCTCCTTGCTCAGTCAGACGGATACGGTCCTTAATAGACTTGAGCGGTTGAGATGTGATGGCTTCATAAGTTGGTCCACCACCACGACCCACAGTACCACCACGACCGTGGAAGAAAGTGACCTTAACGCCAAATTCATCACCGATAGCAGTTAGTTGTTGTTGCGCCTTGTAGAGAGTCCAACATGAGGACAGGTAACCACCATCCTTGTTACTATCAGAGTAGCCAAGCATGATTTCCTGATAGTTATCTTTTGAAGCAATCCATTTTTTAGCCAAAGGAAGAGAGAAATATCTTCTCATGGTTTCTTCCGAATGGTCTAAGTCCTCAATAGTTTCAAAGAGGGGAACAATCTGAACTCGTGCTTTTTGGGAATCAACCAAGCCTACTTCCTTGAGCATGATTGCTAGCTCTAGCATATCTGATACACTGGTTGCATGTGAGATAATGGTTTGACGAATGACATTTTCACCCAGTTTATCCTTCAACTTGCGGGCAGCTTTAAAGATAGACAGTTCCTTCTCAAGAAGTTCTGACTTTTCAGCATGAGTGGCTGAGAGGATACGAGGATCTTCTTCCAACTCTTTTAAGAGAAGGCTACATTTTTCGTCTTCAGACAGATCGCTATAGTGATCGTTGATACCAGCTGATGCTAACAATTCAGCCACACAGGCTTCGTGAACGCTAGAATCCTGGCGCATGTCAATAGAGGCAAGGTAGAAGCCAAAGATTTCGACAGCTTGCATCAACTCGACAAATTCTCCAGAAATCAGGTATTCTCCTTTGTTCTCAAGGAGAGAGTCGCGAATGGCCAACAAATCTTGATAAAATTCATCCGCAGTGGCATATCTAGGCTGAAGATTCTTGTCTTCAATGAGATAAGCCTTGGTTGCCTGCATCTTAGCTTGGATATCAAAAAGGGCACGACGATAGAGTTCTTTTTCGCGATAAATCGAGTTGTCTTGTGACTTCAGCGCCATCTCACGGACCTTGTCGCTGACATTCACGATGCTGGTTGACAGTGAAAACTCACGATAAAGATTATAAATCTTTTCATCATAGTAGTTCATGATGACTTCGCACTGAGTCAAGGCTGATTTGTTTAGGGTTTCCGCTGTTACGAAAGGATTTCCATCACGGTCTCCTCCGATCCACATCCCCATGGTAATCGGTTTTGGATGTTGGAGCTCGATACCTTGTTCTTTAGCTAGTTTCTTATACTCAGCTGTCAAACGTGGAACAGCATTCAGGAAAGAACTTTGGTAGTACTCCATCACGTTGGTGATTTCGTTGGTTACCTTCAATTTCTTCTCACGAATCATGTCCGTTTGCATGATAATTTCAATGTAACGACGGAGATCTGTGTGCCATTTTTCTTTATTAATCAAGCCGAGTTTAACATCACGGTACTTGCGCAAGAGAGTATGGATATGGTTGGTCAGATCCAGCATACTCTTGCGTTGTACTTGCGTTGGATGGGCGGTCAAGACAGGAACGACATTTAACTTTTCTAAAATTTCAGCTGCATTTTCTTTTTCAGCTACCATCTTAATCGTTGTAGATAATTTTCCTAAATAGTCTTGGTCCACATTGTTTTGGTGATTGATTTCATAGGCCAAATCCACATCCTCAGAGATATTAATCAAAAGTGGAAGGATAGAGAAATAGCGTGAAATGTAAATCATTTCTTCATTCGATAGACTGGTCACTAGGTCATTGAGCCCTTGATAATTCTCACTAGTTGATAATTCTTTCAACTGGATAATCTTTTCAAAGGTTTCTGGCGCCAGCATATTTTTTGTGATATCTTCTAATAGCTCAGTCAGAATCAAGACTTCTTCTTGGACGACTGCTTTATTACTATAGTTTTCTAATTTTTGAAGAGACATATACTTTCCTTTCCATACAATCCTTACAGATTTTCATCGGTTTGATTCTCGTATTCTCTGATAAGTTTGGCACGTTTTTCGCTGGCATCAATGTTCAGTACAAGCGCGATGGCTACGGATAATACCAGTAGACTGTTCCCACCTTGTGAAAGGAAGGGGAAGGTTACCCCTGTAGAAGGAATCAACCCTGAAATCCCACCGATATTGACAAAGACTTGAACAAGGATCATCCCTCCGACACCAATAGCAACCATGGAGTTAAAGGGATCCTTTGCTCGAATACCAACCAAGATGATTCGCAAAATCAAGAAGAAGAGTAAAGCCAAAATCATACTGGCTCCTACGAATCCAAACTCTTCGATGACAATCGAAAAGACAAAATCCGTATGGGCTTCTGGCAGATAGCCACGCTTCTCAATAGAATTTCCCAGTCCCAGTCCGAACCAGCCTCCATTTACCATTGCATAGTAGGAATTTGCGAGCTGGTGTCCTGCCCCCGCCAAGTCATTAAAGGGATTAAAGAAGGCACTGAAACGTTTAGCAACGTAACCAAATACAGGAATTTGAGAGAACTTTTCAACCCCAACAAAGCGAATGACAGACAAGACTAACATTGAACTTCCTGCCAAGAGAGCTAGAATGGTCGAAAACCAACGATAGGCGATCCCACTTACGGTATACATGATGAGCGCCACCAAGACCAAGATGGTCGCATTTCCCAAGTCTGGGAAAATTCCCAGGCTACCAATCAGAACCAGCAGAACAAAACGCCAGTCATTAAAAGCTCGAGGTAGCCACTGATTCTGTGTCAAAACCTGGAAGTCATAAACCGCAATCTCATCTTGTTGTTTTGAAAATCGATGTGCCAAGTACCAGATGATGATAATCTTAAGGTACTCCGCAGGCTGAATCGTTACAGGTCCTACAGAAATCCATCCGTATGCTCCATTGACAGGTGTTCCGACCAGTCGCGCCAGAGCTAAAAGAACCATCTCCACAATCATTACAATAAAGATGAGACGCCCATTTCTTAGGAAACCTAATTTTAATTTATAGATTAAGGCAATCAGAATCAAACTAGCTATCCAGAAGATCCCCTGGTTACGCACCAATTGAAAGGCACTTTTCCCTTCTTCGATCAAGGTTGCACTCGTTGTCGAGTACACCACAATCAGCCCCAAAATCGATAAAAGGAAGTAAGGAATCAAAATGGAATAGTTTAGTAGGTGCCTTTTACTAATTTTCATATTTCACCACTCTAATAGGAACAGACGCTTCTGTTCCCAATTCCGTTTTATTTTCTAGTTTTGATTGCTATTATACCACTTTTTCAGAAAGAAAAAAACTCTTATCCTTTAATCCTTCGAATTTTACTCATTTTCTAGTATCAGGTATAAAAAAACAAATCTCTTTTGAGATTTGTTTTTTGCTTTCTTAGTTAGATGAAGAGCTGCTGCTTGAGCTTGAGTCACCACCACCAATGTATTGAGTGAAGATGTTTTGGAATGATTGATCTTTAACCTTGATGTTTGCTGCTTGCAATTCTTTACCAATTACTCCTTGAACAAAGGCTGAATCATTTTGTTTTTGAGTCAAGATGATGGTCTTCAATTTTTCTTTATAATCCTCGATATTAGAAGATTTTTCTGTTTTCTTCGTTACTTTGACGATGTAGAACTGACTACTGTAGGCTTGTGTTCCAGTAGCTGTAATCACATCAGAAACCCCGTTCACATCCAAAGCAAAAGCTGCTTTCTTGACTTGTTCTGGAAGTTCTGTTGAAGCAGAGTCAAAAGTGATTTCTCCACCATTTTCTTTTGTTTTGTCGTCGTTAGAGTTGTCTTTTGCCAACTGAGCAAAATCTGCACCTTCTGCTTTAGCTTTCTCAAGTACTTCTTTTGCCTTGTCTTCATTATCCAAACGGATGATTTGAGCTGTTACATCTGGTGTGTAAGACTCAAAAGCTTTTTGGTAAGCTTCGTCTGTCAACTCACTCTCAGCAGCCTTCTTAACTGCCAATTCAACCAATTTGCTAGTGCGGATTTGAGCTTTACGAGTCTCAGGTGTCATACCTGCACGTTGAAGCACGCTGTTGTAGCTATCGCCGTATTTCTTTTGTTCTTCAGCAACAGCATCATCCACATCTTTATCCGTTACTTCTGATCCATATTGTTGTTCAAATACTTTTTGGATGGTCATATTGAGCAAGACTTGTTGTGCAGTTGGATTGTTCTTTACTTCTTCAAAGAATTGATGCTCTGTAATCACATCGCCCTTCATGCTGATCAAATCTTTTCCTTCAGAACTGTTTGAACAAGCTGCAAGTGTTGCTACTGATAAAAGTGTGATGGCTCCTGCCATAAGTTTTTTCTTCATTTTTACTCCTTTTACGGTAAGTGTTACCTTATCTATTTTACTATAATTTCTTAAATTTTTCTGAAAATCATTCGCTCTCAGGAAGCTCTACTTCTGCTAGATTCTTTCGTAGCATGAGAATGCCGTCTCCAAGCGGAACTAGAGTTGCTGTTAGACCTGGATTGTCCAAAGTTGCATCGAAAAGTCTTTGCAAACCACGGTAAATGGTTCGTTGACCTCGGCGGACTTCCATGATGTCCTTGGCAACATCTCCTCCTTGGAAAATATCATCCAAGACCACTACTCCACCAACTTCCAAGTGATTGAGGATTTCAGGCAGAAAGACGATATACTTGGACTTGGCCGAATCCATAAAGACAAAGTCATAAGTTTCTGTCAAAGTAGATAAAACATCGACTGCATCTCCCTCTAAAAGAGTGATTTGCTTACGACTGTCAAACTGGGTAAAGTTTTCCTTGGCAAAGCCTATCATTTCTGGATTACGATCAATCGTTGTAATCTTGGCATCTGGCGCATGTTCCGCCATCAAGAGGGCTGAAAAACCGATAGCTGTCCCAATTTCCAAAATGTTCTTGGGCTGTATGGTCTCCATGAGAAAACGGAAATACGCGACCGTTTCATGGGGAATAATGGGAATGTTTTCCTTGCGAGCGAAGGTCTCCAATTCTTTCAAAGAACCTGTCACCTGCTTTTGACGCTGGCGCATGAGTTCTACGATTTCTTCCTTGACGACGGGACGACGCATATTGTGATTGGCATTTTTACTATAAGACTCTACCATCTTAAGCTAGTCCCAATTTTTCAACAAGGGCTTCAAACTCGTTCAAGCGACGTTCAAAGACTGCAAAGGCATCGTTGAGATAGTCTTCCTTCTCCATATCCACTCCCGCTTTTCTCATGACATTGAGTGGATAGTCAGACTTACCTGCCTTGAGGTAGTCGATATAGCGGTCACGGTCTTCTTGACTACCATGGACAATCTTCTCAGCCAAGGCTGAAGCAGCTGCAAAACCTGTTGAATACTGATAAACATAGTAGTTATAGTAGAAGTGTGGAATGCGTGCCCACTCGTATTGGATCTGAGGATTGTCTTCCTTGCTGAGTCCATAGTAATCTTGGTTCAAGTCAGCGTAGAGCTTATTGAGGAAATCACTTGTCAAGACTTCTCCATTTTGATCTGCTTGGTGGATGGCATGTTCAAACTCAGCGAATTGAGTTTGACGGAAGACTGTTCCACGGAAACCGTCTAGGAAGTTATTGAGAATTGCAAAACGAGTCGCATCGTCTTCTACTTCTTCCAACAATTTCTCTGTCAAGATATTTTCGTTAGTCGTTGAGGCAATCTCAGCCAAGAAGATAGAATAATCTCCGTAAACATAAGGTTGGGTTTCACGAGTATAGCTGGAGTGCATACTGTGACCTGTCTCATGGACAAGGGTAAAGAGATTATCTAGATTGTCCTGCCAGTTGAGAAGCATAAAGGCATTGGTATCATATGATCCACCAGAATAGGCACCAGAACGCTTGCCTTGGTTTTCATAGACATCAATCCAACGCTCAATGAAGGCACGTTTGACACGGCTCAAGTAGTCGTCACCCAAGACCGCCAAGGCCTCTTCTGCCTTTTTCAAGGCTTCTTCGTAGGTAAAGCTATAATCTACTGACGAAAGCGGTGTGTAGACATCATACATCTTGAGATCTGAAATCCCCAAGATTTTAGAACGAAGTTTAAGGTAACGATGCAAGAGTGGCAAATGCTTGCGAACTGCTGCTACTAGATTGTGATAGACACTTTCTGGAACAAAATTTGCTGCGAGGGCCGCATGACGAGCACTCTTATAGTTGCGAACTTTGGCACGGTAGTTTTGCACCTTAACATTTGTCTGCAAGGTCTTAGCATAAGTGTGTTGGAATTGCTCATATGTCGCATAAAGGGCTTCATAGGCACCACGACGCACTTCACGGTTTTTAGACTCCATCAAACGGATGTAAGTACCGTGTGAAAGTTGCACTTCCTTGCCTTCGTCATCAAGCACGTATGGGAAGCTAATATCCGCATTGTCCAAAATAGCGAAGGTTTCACTAGCAGAACCAAAGATTTCTCCTGCTCCAGCAAGCAATTCTTCCTCACGTTGCGAAAGAACATGGTCTTTCTTTTGCAAGAGCTTGTCAAAAAAGTGTTTGTAAACTTGGAGTTTTGGTTGAGCTTCTAGGAAGGCCGCATACTGCTCTTCGCTAATCTCCATAAACTCAGGTTCATAGAATGAAAAGGCTTGTTCTAACTGACTGTATAGGGTCATTGCCTTAGCATAGTACTCTTGATACTTGGATTCACGCGTGTCCTGGTCATTTTTCATATGTGCATAGACATAAAGCTTTTCAACTTGGCGTTCCAAATCAAGTGAAAATTCTGTGATCTCAAGCAAACTGTCTGCGCTGTCTAAGAGATGTCCCTCATACTGAGATGCTGTTTGTACTTTTTCAGTTAAATCTTTCAAGGCTTCTTCCCAAGCCTGGTCTGTTGGGTAGATTGTTGAAAGATCCCATGTATCTTTTTCACTTATTTCATGTCGTTGTAATACCATAAGATTCCTCCATCCTTTCTATTTTACCACATTTTTTGAGAAATATAAGTGATAAAAGGCTGGTGGATAGAGCTTTTGGCGATTATTTTTCGGATTTATTTGATAGTAAGCCTGAAAATTTCTATAATAGCTAGTCAAATCCGTTTCAATCTGCAAAAAATCACCTGATTCTATCGGCTTGACTTGAGGATACCAGTCGTCTAGTTGACGGTTTAATAGATTGTCTCCTTGATGATAAGCTTCCTCCTGCTTCTTCATCCAGTAAGGCGTTTGGTAGTACAACTGTTGGCGAATGTAGTGACAGATAGTTGAATCTTGCTCAACTGCAAAACGAGGCAGTTTTTGTTTCTGATAAGGAAATCGTAGAATTTCCAAGAGATTTCCTTGACCATAGGGAAACTCCTTGACCCGAAAATGAAGCTTGCCACGTAGGTCCTGATGCAAAAGGTATTTGAGTCTCAAAACTTGCTTTTTGAAATCTAGTTCCCAAGCATAGAAACCCATATTTTGACTATAATAGAGAAATCCCCTTTGCAGTTGTGTAAGTCTCTCTTTTAACCAGAGTTTTTCTCCCAGTAGCCAGATAACTTGGTATCCCTGACTACGGTAGCCTTGACTTCTATGACCTAAAAGCTTTTGAGACAAGGGACTGCACTGGACCTCCAGAGCTAGTTTCTCATTGACGAGAACATCCGCTATTTGCTGAATCTTGGGCAGACTATATTCTAAAGCGACCTGATTGTCCTTCTTGGCCCAGTGATAAAGGATCTCTTTGTTGCCCAAGTGTTCTGGACTTTCATTTTCAAAAATAGCGATGCAATCTCTTAACCTTTCATGGGCAAAATGCGTTCGAATGCTCTGTCCTTGGCGTAATCGTAGTCCACCACCACAGGCTGGACAAGTATAATCTTGCCTAGTCACGTCTTTTTCGAGGGCATTCACCAAATTTCCCTTGGCATCTCTGGCTACAAACATGGTCTACCTCCTTTTCTCATTTATTCGAAAAAGAAGTAAAAAAGACTGGATTTCCAGCCTTTCATGATATTATTTCTTATCTTTTTTGTCTCTTAGAATATTTTTTTAGCATGGGAATGAGATTGGCGATCTGCTCACTTCTAATGACCAGCACGCCATATTCTTGGCAGCGATTGGCATAAGCTGGATTGATTTTTCCAGTACAAACAATCAACTTGAGGCAACTCTCCCCAGCAAAATGATTGGCGTAAACTTCTAGTTCATTGATGGCTTCGACTGATAAATCTGTCATCTTGCAGGAGATAAAGGTAATCGAGCGTCCCTTTCTCAGAATGACATCAATCTCATTTTGGACATTATCCGCCTCTGGAAAGATGCCATTCCAATCAATCTCACCGCCTATCATGCACTCATCAAACAGCTGAGATTCAAGTGCCAAGAGATAGAGATATACCTCTAAAATATGCCCCTTGTTGCGACAAAAGACCTGAGCTTCTTGACTTGGAAAACTGTAAGCTACTCGTTTTTTGTCCTCACTTTCAATACAAAGCATCCCTGCTTCCACAAGTAAAGGAATAAGGGATTTTGGATAGTGATAATATCTGCCATTGTTTTCCAGTATCTTTTCTGTCTCAGCATGCAGGTCATTGGTCTTAGCTAGAGAGAAAAATTGGGTCACTTGATACCAGTGGGCAGGATTGGCAATGGCAGAGCTGGCTAGCTTTTTGATGGCTGCAATTTGCTGAGCTGAGTGGATAGGGCGTTTGGATTTGAGGATTTTTCCACCACGCAAGGCTATCAGCTGCTGGATGCTTAGGGTTGGAATGTCCAAATCTTCTTTTTCTAACTGTCCGGCTACCCACTTGTATTGTTTTCCTCGCTCAACATCCATGGCAACGATGGGGAGGTCCCGATCCAAGCCGTATTGATAGAGAGATAAGGCTAGTAGCGAATCCCCACCAAAAACATCGAGAAGGACTTGGTCATAGCCTGCTAGACAATAATCTAACTGGTCCGCTAGTTGTTCTAAGGATAACTGACGAAAGGTCACTCGTTGGATATGAGGCACCTCATCCATGATAAACTGACGGAGGGAGAGCTTCTCTTCATTGCTTATTTTCGTCAAAGATAGAAAAAGAATCTCGTCACAATCACTGATAAAGGCTTGGTAGACATTCTTTTCCAATACATGCCGATCATACAATTCCACCAAAAGACTCGTCATTCGACCACCTCCATCATAAAGACTTTCTTGCGCTGAGAGTATCAGCAACACAGTTCTACTGCTCAGATTTCCTACTTCTAGTATAGCATAAAATCCTGCTCGCCCCAATCAACCAACGCAAACAAAAACGAATAGAAACTTTGCAAAGTGGTCTCTATTCGCTGGTATAGGTTTTTACTTGACTTTTTTAGCTAGCATAGTCGCAAAGCGTAGTTGAATGCGATTGCCATTTTCATCACGACGGTGCAGATGTCCTGGATTTTCATTATATTTGACCAATTCCCAATCCTTGTAGTAGTCCGCCAACTCCCCTTCTTTAAAGGTGAATGGGAAGTTAACCGAGCAAGGATAATCCTCCGTATCCATGGCACAGACGATGAGATTGTAGCCACCGACTGTGGTGTGCTCCTGCATATTTTGGATAATAGCTGGAATGCGGTCCGCTTGTAGGAACATCAGAACAACTGTCGATACGATGAAATCATAGTCTTGGCTAATGCTGGCTGAATTGATATCATAAAGTCCGACAGGCATGTCTAGATCCTCTTGCTCTACGATGCTTTGCAAGATTTCAAGGGACAATTCATTTTGATCCACAGCTGTCACATCAAAACCATTCTGTGCGAGAAAGAGAGAGTTACGCCCCTGACCACAACCCAAATCCAAGGCTCTTCCTGGTTTCACCGTCTGCATAGCCTCTAAGACTTCCGAATGGACTGGATTGGTCTGGTATTTCTTAGGGAAATAATCCTCAGGTTTACAATAAAATTCCAAGTACCACTCTACATCGTCTGTTGCAGCCTCTACTCGATGCCAGGCTTGCGGTTGTGCCATGGGATTGTCAGCTCCTGCCTCAAAGAGGTGCTCAGCTAGAACCTCACCATCTTCTGTTAACTCAATAAACTTGAGTGCCCCCTTCAAGACAGTAATTTTTCCCCAAGTGCCGACTTTAGTATTGTGCTTTTGCTGAACTGCTTCAGGCATGGTCTGTTTATTCCACAAGGGCATCCGTTTATAGGCAATTAGTTTTTCCATTTTACTTCCTCTTCTTAACGCTGGTTGACAGCTTTCATCACACGCGCGATGTCGCGGTTTTGTTCACGACGCTTGATCGACTCCCGTTTGTCATAGTCATGCTTCCCTTTAGCAAGTCCTAAAAGGAGTTTGGCGTAGCCATCTTTGATATAGACTTTAAGGGGAACAAGGGTCATTCCTGTCCCTTTGGTCTCTTGTTCCAATTTTTGAATTTGCTTCTTATGGAGCAGGAGTTTACGACGGCGTTCTGGTTCCTGGTTCCAGATATTGCCCTCTTCGTATGGGGCAATATGAACATTGCTCAGCCAGACTTCCCCATTTTTTACTTGGGCAAAGCCATCCTTGAGATTGATTCGAGCAGCTCGTACACTCTTGATTTCAGTTCCAGTCAGGACCATCCCTGCCTCTAGCGTATCTACGATTGTATAGTCGTGGCGCGCCTTTTTATTTTGTGCGACGACCTTTCCCTCGCCCTTTGCCATGCTTGGCTCCTTTCTTAGCTACTTCCTTGTAAAAAGGTTTCTTACCTTTTTTCTTCTTGTCTTTTTGTGAATGCTTGCGCTTATCATTTGAGCGTCCTGATTTTCTCTTGTCTTCCTTCTTATCTGAACGACGACTTGAGCCACGACCTCTATCTTTGCGCCCAGCTTGTTTCAAACCTTTTTCGATGACATCAAACTCACTTGGGATATAAGAGAAGTCAATTTCACCTGTCATCTTATCGGCTCTTTCAACTCGAATGCGAATCTGCTGACCTACACGGAAAGTTATGCCCGATTTCTCCCCACGGAGAGTCAAATCCCGTTCGTTGAAATGATAAAATTCAGGTAGATTGGTAATGTGAATCAAGCCTTCAACTGTATTTGGCAATTCGACAAAAAGACCGAACTTGACAATGCTGGATACAACTGCATCGTACTCTTCTCCCACGTATTCTTCCATGTACTCAGCTTTTTTCATAGCTTCGACTTCACGCTCCGCCTCAATGGCACGACGTTCACGATTGGAAGACTGGGTTGCAATCTCTGGAATCACTTGTTCAAAATGCTCTGCTATTTCCTTAGAACGGCCGTAATCCCGAATCATTCGGTGAACAAGAAGGTCAGGATAACGACGAATGGGGCTGGTAAAGTGAGTGTAATAGTCGGCCGCTAGTCCATAGTGACCGTGATTATGCTCTGAATAACGAGCCTGTTGCATAGAACGGAGAAGCATCATTGACAATACATCCGCATAGGGTTCTCCCTCAACAGCACGCATGATGTCTTGAAGCGCCTCCTGGCTAATCTCACTGGCAGTCCCATAAATCCGCAAACCAAAGCTTGAAGCATAATCAATAAACTTCTGAACTTTTTCAGCCTTGGGCTCCTCGTGAATCCGATAAATGAAAGGTAGATCCAGCTTGCTAAAGTGCTCGGCAACCGTTTCATTAGCAATCAACATGAAGGACTCAATCATCCGCTCAGCAACACCACGCTGACGAAGAACGATATCAACTGGCTTGCCTTTTTTATCCACCAAGATCTTAGCTTCACTGGTATCAAAGTTAAGGGCACCACGTTTCTCACGCATGCTTTCTAGCCTTTCATGGAGCTTGGCCATGAGTTCGATACTTGGAACAATTTTCTTAAACTCTTGTCTCTTTTCCTCATCGCCAGCTAGGATGTCATTGACAGCGCTATAGGTCATACGGAAGCTAGTCTTGATAACTGTTTGGGTAATGGTGTAATTAACCACACGACCGTGTTTATCAATTTCCATAATAGCAGACTGGGTCAAGCGATCGACTTGAGGATTGAGGGAGCAGATACCATTTGACAAACGCTCTGGAAGCATTGGTACCACTCGGTCTGTCACATAGACAGAAGTCGCGCGGTTAAGGGCTTCCTTGTCAAGGGCAGAACCCTCGGTCACATAGTAGGAAACATCTGCGATGTGAACTCCGAGTTCGATATTGCCATTCTTTAAAGGCTTGATGTGTACTGCGTCGTCTAAGTCCTTGGCATCCGCACCGTCAATGGTAAAGGTGATTTCATCTCTCAGGTCCAGACGACCTCCCATATCCTTTTGAGACGGAGCTTCTGGCACACTTTCTGCTTCCTTGAGAACAGCTTCTGGAAATTCTGAAACAATATCCATGGATTCCAAGACTTCAAGAACGTCAATCCCAGCATCAGTCGAGTGCCCCACCACGTCTAGCACACTAGCGACAAAGAAATCATGTTTCTTACTTGGGTATTTGTCAATAAAGACCTTGAGAACTTCAGTACCTTCCAACTTGATAGCCGGTTTCTTCACATAAATCGGTTGGCTGATTTTCTGATTCTTTGAACGGATGTAGCCCGCATACTTGGGCTTTTCCTGATCCAGAACGATTTGCCCGACAACTGTCGTCAGGCTATGTTCTAGGATATCAATAATTTTGGCTTCTGCTGCCGTTCCCTTATTACGGTCAGCAACTTTCTTAATGACTACCTCAACGGTATCGCCATCAATGGCATAGTTGACATCGTTTTTTCCTACAAAAAGGTCGTCCTCTTCACCTTCCAGACTGACAAAACCAAAGCCGTTTTTATGGGCATGAAAAATCCCTTTGAGGGTAATTTCATGTTTCTTCTTTTGGTCCAGACATAAACTACCATCATCTTCAAAACGAATCTGGTGCTTTCTTTCCATCAGAGACAGGGTTTTAATCAACTCACGGAAATCCTTGGACCCATCCTTTCCGAGAGCCTGAGCCAGGTCATTTACCGTCACTCGCCCCTTCTCTTGCAAATATTCTTTAATTTTATCTTTCATATTTTCTTTCTAGATTTTTTAATTTTCTTTTACTGTAAGACCTTCTCAAACATCATTTAATACTCAATAAAAATCAAAGAGCAAACTAGAAAGCTAGGCGCAGGCAGTACTGGAATACGACAAGCCGACGCTGAAGTGGTTTGAATTTGATTTTTGAAGAGTATAAAAATAAAAATAGGCTAAGACCTAGTCTCGCCCATTTCTTATCTACTTGATAATACTGTCAATGCTAAGGCAATGGCTAGCCAGAAAAAGACTAAAATACCTGTTAAACGTTGCATCACAGCTTCAAAACCACGCGCTTTACTACGTTCAAACAAATCACCTGAGCTGGCATCAAATACATTGCTGGATTGGTTCTTAGTTGGTTGCATGAAAATCGCAATCACAATCACAACAGATAATACTAATAAAATGGTTAATAATAGGTTATACATATCAAACTCCTTAAAATCCCTATTATTTTACCATAAATTCTACTTAGATTCAAGATGTAAAGTTACTTTTCTTTCCTTTGGACAATATTTTAACACCTCAATCTTGTCTGGATGGGTTTTGGAGTTCTTACTGGTTAGATAATTCATGCTGCCACAAGAGGAGCACTTGAGATTGATTTTTACTCGCACTAGATTTCCTTTACTTTTAATAATGATCTAAATTGCACTAAGTTACATAAACAACTGAAAGCCACACAGGCTGCTGTCGCATAAAAGACAGCATGGTAGCCCAAATATCCTGCAACTGCGGATCCCGCCATAGGTCCGATCACTCCACCGAGGTAAAAAAAGACTTGGTTGAAGGCGAAAATCCTTGAAATACCTGATTTTGGAGTCATTTTGCTAAGAAGCGCATTGACACCTGGTATGAGAGCTCCCGTTCCCAAACCAAAGAGAAAACGATACAAGCCAAGTTGAAAGGGGCTGGTTGCATGGGCACAAAGAAGGTAAATGATGACGGAATAAATCTGCGCTGCAACTAACAATCTATGATTCCCTACCTTATCGCCAAGTTTTCCTAGAATTCCAGCACTCATCATGCTAGAAAATCCCATGCTGGATACGATTAATCCTGATACAAAGAGGAGATTCTCAGTCTGCCCTAAGTCCCGCACATAGAGAGCTAAAATGGGGCCAATTGATTGAGCTGAAAATTGAATGACGAAGCTCGTCAAAAACAGATTTACTAAAAGCCTAGGATACTTGAAAGAAGAAAATACTTCTTTCGTTGGGATAGCCTTCTCCTTAGCCACTGGTTGAAAATCTTCCTTGATAAAGAAAATAGTCAGGATTGCAGCTAAAAATAAGAAAGCACCTACTAATAAAAAGACATTACGAATTCCAAAAATTTCAGCAATAAAGCCTCCAACAAAGGGGCCCGTCAATGTTCCTGCAACAACACCTGTAGATAGAGTCCCCAGAGCCGCTCCAGACTTATCTTTGGGTACCTGACTAGCAATCAAGGCTGTTGCATTGGGGACAAATCCAGTAAATACACCATTGAGCAAGCGCAAAAAGAGTAGCCAATAGATATTTGGCACGAAGGCCAAACCTCCCATAGTTATGGTCATGGCAAGACCCGCTCGAATCATCATGGGTTTTCGACCATACTTGTCAGCAAGAATACCCCAGATGGGAGAAACTAGAGCTGCTGAAACAGCCGAAACTGAGATGGCTAATCCAGCATAAAAAGCAACTTGGTCTCCTTCAATTCCCAACTGCTCTACAAAGATAGGCATGAAAGGAACGACCAAGGAAATGCTGGCGCCCGTTAGAAAACTACCGAACCAGGCGACACGAAGATTCTCTTTCCAACTAATCTCTTGCACAGCTATCGCCTCCTTCAAGTAACTTCACTACTTGAGCCACAAGCTGATTACGACTGCCATTGTTGTCTAGAACATGACTGGCCAAATCTTTCTTTTTCTCTAAAGACCATTGGGCGGCCAAACGAGACTCTGCTACTTCCTTAGAAAGATGATCCCGTTTCATGAAACGTTCCACCTGAACATCACGGTCCACATAGACCAGCCACGTTTCATCAAACCAAGCACTGTAGTCCTGTTCAAAAAGCAGGGGAATATCCATGAAAAAAACCGTTTCTGTCTGGGCTAACTGGTCTCTCAGTGCAGCCAATTCCTCACGAATAATCTCTCCTTGGGTTTGTTTAGACCATTCCCGCTCCTCAGGGTTTGAAAATATGAGACTAGCTAGGAGAGGGCGATTGAGTTCTCCATTTTCAAGGATTATTTTTTGTCCAAAGTGCTGAACTAAGAGCTGATAAAGACGACCACCAGGTTTTTGTAGCTGGTGGACGACTGCGTCAGCATCCACCACTTGAAAGCCTTTCTCTCTTAGGAAATTTGTCACAGTTGACTTCCCAGAGGCAATTCCTCCTGTGATTCCGATAATTTTTCCCATCAGCTCCTCCTTTGACACTGAGGACAAAAATGAGTTCCCCGTCCACCGAGCTGTAATTTCTCAATCACTGTCCCACAGCGCGAACATGCTTGTCCAGTCTTATCATAGACCTGATGGAAGTCCTGCATGGTTCCATCTTCCCCAAAGGCATTGATATAGGTTCGAATAGTTGAGCCCCCTTTTTCAACGGCCTGTCCCAAAACAACAATGGTCTGGTCATGAATAGCTGACGCTTCTTCTAACGTCAAAGTCTGGGAAGGTCGAGCAGGATGAATCTGCGCTCGCCAGAGGACCTCATCCACATAGATATTGCCAAGACCAGCTACCAAGGTTTGGTCTAGGAGGTGGGATTTGATTGGTTTTTTAGATTTGGCTAGGGCAGCTTGAAAGACCTGCAAATCAAAGTCCTGATCTTTGGGCTCAGGGCCTAGTTTCTTAGAAATAAAGTAGGCATCCAAAAGGTCAGGCGCCAAGAGTTCCATGGTACCAAACTTGCGTACGTCCTCATATACAAGAGTGCCGCCGTCCTCAAAATGAATCAAAACATGGGCGTGTTTACGTTCTGGAACTTTGTCTGGATAGTAAAAATACTTTCCCTCCATTCGCAGATGAGAAATCAAGACCTTGTCTGTCAAGTAGAAAAGCAAATATTTTCCACGGCGTCCCATTGACTCAATTACTTGACCAGCTAGTTCTTTTTGAAACTCTTCCAAATCTGTCTTAATCATCTTGGGATAACGAATCTCTATATTAGAAATCTTCTTTCCCAAGAGCAATTTTTCTAAGCCACGACGAACCGTTTCAACCTCAGGTAATTCAGGCATAAATCCTCCTTCTGTAAAAACAAGAAGCAGGCATGAGCCCACCTCTACTTAGTATTCTTTTTCATTATAGCCAAAGTCAGCCAAATCTAGCTTTCTATCACGCCAGTTTTTCTTGACCTTGACCCAAGTTTCTAGGAAAACCTTATCCCCTAGCATGAGTTCGATATCACGACGGGCCATAGTCCCGATTTTCTTGAGCATAGCCCCACCTTTTCCGATGATAATGCCTTTTTGACTATCACGCTCGACCATGATGGTTGCACGGATATGAACCTTGTCTGTCTCTTCATCACGCTTCATAGAGTCGACCACTACTGCGACTGAGTGTGGAATCTCTTCTCGAGTTAGGTGCAAGACTTTCTCACGAATCATTTCTGAAACCAAGAAACGCTCAGGGTGGTCTGTGATTTGATTAGATGGGAAATACTGGAAACCTTCCTCTAGATTTTCACTCAAAATATCGATTAGTCGAGAAACGTTATTTCCCTGAAGAGCTGAGATAGGAACGATTTCCTTGAAGTCCATCTGGTTACGGAAGTCATCAATCTGAGCCAAAAGCTGGTCTGGATGAACCTTGTCAATCTTATTCACCACCAGAATCACAGGAACCTTGGCAGCTTTCAGACGCTCGATAATCATGTCGTCGCCCTTACCACGTGGCTCATCAGCTGGCACCATGAATAGAACAGTATCCACTTCACGCAGAGTACTATAGGCAGATTCCACCATGAAATCTCCAAGAGCTGTTTTTGGCTTGTGAATCCCCGGTGTATCGATAAAGACGATTTGCTCCTTATCCGTGGTGTAAATTCCCATGATTTTATTACGCGTTGTTTGCGCCTTGTCACTCATAATGGCAATCTTTTGCCCCATGACGTGATTCAAAAAGGTTGACTTCCCAACATTGGGACGTCCCAAAATAGCTACAAAGCCTGATTTAAATGTCATAATTTCCTCTTATAGTTTAAAATAGTATATCCCAAATGCGTGGGATAAAGATAAGTGCACCTGTCACTGCAGCAAAAAGAGAGACAACTAGCACGGCTCCTGCTGCCATGTCCTTGGCTTTCTTTGCCAACATAGAAAAGTGATAGTGACTGGCTAGATCCACCACATTTTCAATAGCAGAGTTAATAATCTCAAAGGCTACTACCAAGAAAATGCTCATTAGGAGAAAGAGCCATTCAATGCGTGACACCTGAAAAACAAAACCTGCAAGGATGACTACTAGAGCCGTCACTGCATGTTTTCGCATATTGCGTTCTTCCTTGAAAGCAGTCAGAATTCCTGTAAGAGCAAATTCTAAACTGGATACCAGGTCACGATTTTTCCATTTTCGTTTATTGTCTTGTGAGTCCATAGGCTGTCAAAATTTCTTCTTGTAAACCGAACATCTCCGCTTCTTCTTCCGGAGTGTAGTGATCATAGCCGTTAATGTGTAAAAAGCCGTGTACTGCCAAGAAGCCCATTTCACGCTCAAAGCTGTGACCGTATTCCTCAGCCTGCTCATGCGCTTTATCGATAGAGATGAACAGTTCCCCAATATAAGCATCAAACTCAGACATCATCTCTGCTAATTCAGGATTTTCAAGCAAATCTTCTTCATCAAAGGCAATGTCCAACTCTGGTTTATACTCAAGGCTAATGACATCTGTCGGACGATCCGTATCACGGTACTCAAGGTTGAGTTCATGGCTACGCTCGTTGGTCACAAAAGTGACCGCCATCTCCTTGTCTTCTTTTCCTATTTTTTGGGCTGCAAATTCCAAAATCTCTTGGGTTTGGTGCAAGATTTCTTGTGAAACTTGACCAGTTTCATCTACCATTTCAATATACATGTACTTCTCGATTCTCTTTACTTGGCTTTATTATACCATATTTCCATGATTTTATTCTACCTTTTTGATATAATACTATGGAATACAATCACAAGGAGAGAACGATGTCATTTGACGGATTTTTTTTACACCATATGGTTGAGGAATTGCGAAGCGAGTTGGTCAATGGTCGCATTCAGAAAATCAATCAGCCTTTTGAACAAGAGTTGGTCTTGCAAATCCGCAGCAATCGCCAAAGCCATCGCCTGCTCCTTTCTGCCCATCCCGTTTTTGGTCGCATCCAGCTGACCCAAACAACCTTTGAAAATCCAGCCCAACCTTCGACTTTTATCATGGTTTTGAGAAAGTATTTGCAGGGTGCTCTGATTGAGTCGATCGAGCAAATCGAAAATGACCGTATCGTGGAAATTACAGTTTCCAATAAAAATGAGATTGGGGACCATATTCAGGCTACCTTGATTATCGAAATCATGGGTAAACACAGTAATATTCTCCTCGTAGATAAAAGTAGCCATAAAATCCTCGAAGTTATCAAACACGTCGGCTTTTCACAAAACAGCTACCGCACCCTGCTTCCTGGATCGACCTATATCGCTCCACCAAGTACCGATTCTCTCAATCCTTTTACTATCAAGGATGAAAAGCTCTTTGAAATTCTGCAAACCCAAGAACTGACAGCAAAAAATCTTCAAAGCCTCTTTCAAGGTTTAGGTCGTGATACGGCAAATGAATTGGAAAGTTTATTGGTTAGTGACAAACTATCCACTTTCCGTAACTTTTTCGGTCAAGAAACCAAGCCTTTCCTAACGGAGACTTCTTTCAGCCCAGTTCCTTTTGCAAATCAGGTGGGAGAGCCTTTTGCCAGTCTCTCTGATCTTCTGGATACCTATTACAAAGATAAGGCAGAGCGCGATCGCGTCAAACAGCAAGCCAGCGAGCTCATTCGCCGTGTTGAAAATGAACTTCAGAAAAATCGACATAAGCTTAAAAAACAAGAAAAAGAGTTACTAGCGACAGACAATGCTGAGGAATTTCGCCAAAAGGGAGAATTGCTGACAACCTTCCTTCATCAAGTACCTAATGACCAAGATCAGGTTACCTTGGACAACTACTACACCAATCAACCTATCACCATTGCGCTTGATAAGGCCTTGACCCCCAGCCAGAATGCCCAACGCTATTTTAAACGTTACCAGAAACTCAAAGAAGCTGTCAAATACCTGACTGAACTGATTGAAGAAACCAAGGCTACCATTCTTTATCTAGAAAGTGTGGAGACTGTGCTCAACCAAGCTGGACTAGAAGAAATCTCTGAAATACGTGAAGAATTGATCCAAACTGGCTTCATTAGAAGACGCCAACGTGAAAAAATCCAGAAACGCAAAAAACCAGAACAGTATCTGGCGAGCGATGGCAAAACCATCATTTATGTCGGTCGTAACAACTTGCAAAATGAAGAGCTAACCTTTAAAATGGCTCGCAAGGAAGAACTTTGGTTCCATGCCAAGGACATTCCAGGAAGCCATGTCGTCATCTCAGGAAATCTTGACCCTTCTGACGAAGTTAAGACAGATGCAGCGGAGCTAGCTGCCTACTTTTCCAAAGGGCGCTTGTCAAATCTAGTTCAGGTAGATATGATTGAAGTGAAAAAACTCAATAAACCAACTGGTGGCAAACCTGGCTTTGTAACCTACACAGGGCAAAAGACCCTCCGTGTCACCCCAGACCCAGAAAAAATCGCATCTATGAAAAAATCCTGATTTCAAGTGAAATCAGGATTTTCGTTTACAATTTACTCTGCAATCAAGGTTTCCAAACCAACCTTCATCATATCGGTGAAGGTATTTTGGCGTTCTTCTGCAGTGGTGTCTTCATCTGGATTGACCAAGCTATCAGAAATGGTCATGATAGCAAGGGCATCAACGTGGTGTTGGGCAGCAAGATAGTAAAGAGCTGCTGCTTCCATTTCCACAGCCTTGACTCCCCATTTACCAAGCTCGATGTTCTTTTCAAAGTAGTTTGAGTAAAAGACATCTGATGACAAGACGTTCCCAACGTGGGTTGTCATACCAAGTTCTTTGGAGATATGGTAGGCCTTGTCTAGCAAATCAAAGCTAGCGATTTGTGGGAAATCATACTGTGGCCAGTCATTGCGGATGATGTTTGAGTTGGTTGCAGCTGCTTGCGCCAAAACCAATTCACGGACGTGGACATCTTCATTCAAAGAACCAGCAGTTCCCACGCGGATCAATTTCTTTACACCGTAGTCCACAATCAACTCACGCGCATAAATCGAAATGGATGGCATCCCCATCCCAGTTCCCATGACAGATACACGGTGGCCCTTGTAAGTACCAGTGTAACCAAACATGTTCCGCACTTCGTTAAAACAAACAGCATCTTCAAGGAAGGTCTCCGCAATAAATTTCGCACGAAGAGGATCCCCCGGAAGAAGAATTTTATCAGCAATTTCACCTTGCTGAGCAGCAATATGGATAGACATAATATAAGATACCAAACCCGTCAAAAAGCGAAGGGAAAATAGGAGTTGAGCGCAGTGAGCGATGCTCGCTAGACCAACTATCTTTTTCCCACTGCTTTTAGGGTGGGTTCAATTCCTTTCTTTCTTAATTTTGATGATATTGAGAAGACTAGACCGGCTTCAATTCAAAACCGAACCATCCTCTCTATGTTTTTAGAAAAGTTTTCCGCTCGTGTTCAAATCAGAACACACGCTCTACCTTTCTTTTTGTATATTTAGGATAGCGACAGAGAACAATGTAAAAATAGGAAACTGACGAAGCATCGCAGATGCTAGACAGTTTATCTTTTTTACACGGTTCTCCGCCCGTATTCAGTTCAGCGAATACGGTTTACCCATCCTTTCTTTTATTGTTATGAAAGATTTTCCGCTCGTGTTCAAATCAGAACACTTCACTCTACCTTTCTATGATAAGTATTCATTACAATTCAGCAAGAATCGCTTTCAGCAAGCCTTTAAAGTCGCCTTTGACACGTTCGGTTACTTCTACAACTTCTTCGTGGTTGAGTTCTTCTTGGAAACCAGCCGCAAAGTTAGTAATACATGAAATACCGAGAACTTTCAAGCCAGAGTGGGCTGCCACGATTACTTCAGGAACCGTAGACATACCAACGGCATCTGCTCCCAGTGTCTTATAGGCACGAATCTCTGCTGGTGTTTCATAAGTCGGACCAGTCACACCAATATAGACACCTTCATCAAGCTTGATACCAAGTTTTTTAGCCACTTCATGGGCAGTAGCGCGGTATTCTGGTGTGTAGGCCTTAGACATATCAGGGAAACGTGGACCAAAATCATCCAAGTTTTCACCCATCAATGGGTTCTGCCCCGTCATATTGATATGGTCTGAGATAGCCATCAAGGTACCAGGACCATATCCAATACCTCCAGCTGCATTGGTTACAATGACACCTTCACATCCGAGAACTTTCATCACACGTACTGGGAAAGTCACGACTTCAAGAGGATTTCCCTCATAGAAATGGAAACGACCTTGAAGAGCCAAGACCTGACGCCCTGCAAGTTCACCATATACCAATTTACCAGCGTGCCCAACTACTGTAGAGCGGCCCCAGTTTGGGATATCTGCATAGTCTACTACAATTGGATTTTCGATTTCTTCTGCCAATTCTCCAAGTCCTGATCCAAGGATTAGACCGAACTCAGGCGCTTGGATTCCCTTGTCTTTCAGGAAAGCAGCTGTTTCCTTGATTTTATCTAAAAATGTCATTGTGTGTCTCCTTTATTATTTTTTAACATTTGACCGATTTTGTCAAAGGTTTTTGCATTGCGAATGGTGATGTTGCGATAGAAAGGCATCTTGAGCAAGTACTTGTGATAGGCAGTTGCATAGTAGGATTCTTCAGAGAATTTCCCCCAGAAAATCCCAAGTCTTCCAAAATGAACCACTTCATCTTTCAGTTCCAAACTGTTCACTTTCTCGATGACTTGATCCACATCCAAGCTCTCCGTGTAGAAGAGCACATCCTTTCGTGCCAAATCTTTGGTCCACCATTCAGGCAGATTTTCAAGTTCCTCTTCAAAGTCCTCAAGACTCAACAAGGAAAAGCTCTGAATAAATGGATAATGGATTTCAAAGAAAGCCTCTAACTTTTCAACCAATTGGGCTTTGGGAGCTGTCGAAGTAAAGAAAATGTTGCCACTGTTGATGTAGGTTTCAACCTTTTCCACTCCCAACTCTGTCAATTCTTGACGAAGTTGCGACATAACAACCTTATTCTTCCCACCGACATTAATGCCCCTAACCAGTAAACCATAGTGTGTCATCTTATACCAATTTATCTAAGAAACTTTCCCCAATCATGGCAGTTTCCACACCAAAGTTATCCGCAACTGTCGCTGAGATATCTGCAAAATGTCCAACTGGAATGACACCATTTCCATTAAAGCTAGGGCTGTAAGCTAAAAGTGGAATATATTCACGAGTGTGGTCAGTTCCAGCATAGGTTGGGTCATTTCCGTGGTCCGCAGTAATCAAGAGAAGGTCATCCTCTCTCATAGCAGCGATAATTTCAGGCAAGCGTTCATCGAACTCATGCAAGCAATCACGGTAACCATGAGCATTGCGGCGGTGGCCGTAAAGAGCATCAAAGTCAACTAAGTTTGTGAAAGAGAATCCTTTTTCAAACTCAGCAAGTCCCATGGTCTTCAATAATGTATCAATTCCATGGCTGTTTGACTTGTTGTGGCCCATGTCATGGTTGATACCAGCGCCGTTAAAGATATCGTTGATCTTACCAACAGCGTAAGTATCGATGCCAGCTTCGTTCAATTTATCCAAAACAGTTGGAGCAAATGGAGAAACGGCTAAGTCACGACGATTTGCTGTACGAGTGAAGTTACCTGGTTCACCAACATACGGACGGGCAATGATACGACCTAGAAGGGCTGGGCGATCAAGGGTAATTGAACGAGCGTATTCACAGATACGGTACAATTCATCCAAAGGAATAATGTCTTCATGGGCAGCAATTTGCAAAACAGGGTCAGCTGAAGTATAGATAATCAACTCTCCAGTTTCCATCTGACGAGGTCCGAAATCATCGATAACAGCTGTACCTGAGTAAGGTTTGTTGGCTTCACGAATGACCTTACGTCCTGAAAATTCTTCGATTTTTGTCAAGATTTCTTCTGGGAATCCGTTCCAGAAAGTATCGAAGGGCTCAGTAATGTTGAGTCCCATGATTTCCCAGTGTCCAGTCATGGTATCCTTACCAAGTGATACTTCTTCCAATTTTGTTGCATAACCTGTTGGATTGCTTTCAGCTGGTACAGTCTTAAGCGGCGTTTCGCGAGGAATATTTCCTAGACCGATTTTAGCCATGTTTGGTACATTCAAACCAACGGTTTTTGAAATGTGTCCCAGTGTGTCAGAAGCTCCGTCTGGAACCCCTGCATTGACAAAGTTATTGGCATCTGGCGCAGCACCGATTCCTACAGAATCCAGTACCACCAAGTGAATCCGATTAAATTTTGACATAGTCTGTCTCCTTATTATGTTGATTAGTTTGCTTTTGTTGAAGTTAAAATCTGAACACCATCTCGTCCCGCTACGATGACCTTATCCACCATTTGGTTGAACAAGCCGTGCTCTACGACACCAACGACATGGTCCAATTCTTGTCCGAAAGCAATCGGATCTTCAATGACATCCAAAGCTAGGTCAATGATAAAGTTCTGCATATCGGTCACAAAACGTTGACCGTCTTTTTCACGAAAACTTGGTTTGTAGCCAGCTCGCTCAAACCGACGAAAGACCTGTTCTGCGCCATACTGAACCACTTCTACTGGCAATTTAAAAGCACCTAGTTTCTCTACCAGTTTGCTTTCATCTACCACCCAAATGTATTCTTTTGAGGGCGTTGCCACAACCTTCTCCATGAGAAGGGCACCACCTCCGCCTTTGATTCCGTTAAACTGGCTATCTACTTCATCCGCCCCGTCAACCGTCACATCAACAAAATCCACTTGATCAATCGACTTGAGCGGGATGTTAAGTCCTTCAGCCTGTTTACTGGTCACACTGGAAGTCGTTACAGCAGTAATCTGCAAACCTTCTTCCTTGATCCGACGACCTACTTCCTCTACGAAATAGTAGGCAGTTGATCCAGTTCCGAGTCCAACAACCATACCATCCTTGACAAACTCAGCAGCCTTGATACCTGCCATCTTTTTCAGATTCTCCACTTAAATACCTCCATTAAAGAGCTATTTTTATTATAACATGTATCCGTTTTTATTTCATGGATACACTGGAAAAACCCGAACATTTTTATTTCGGGTTTTGGTGTCCTATTTAACCATATCAGGATCGTAATCATAGAATCCTGTGTCGAGGAAACGGTTTTTAGGGTGTAACTTGCGCACTTCCTCATCTAACAAGAAGGCTTGGTCATGGCTGAAATTCCCCTCTTGGATTAAGCCACGCGCCTGAATAAAGAGTTTAGCAATCTCCACAAAATTCTGACCTGGTGTGTAGAGTCCCTCTAGCTTCCAGTGAGTGAAACCATGTTCTACCAATTCTGTCAATTTGGTCATCAAATCAAGGTCGTTATTTGCAAAGATGTGGGTACCATGATTGTCTTCAAAGATAGAGTAATGGCTCTCTGGATCACTTGGTTCAGCCAAGAAGAGGTCACGTTTACGCGTTTTTTCATCATCGATATGCGTAAAGTTATAATAGTTTTGCAAAAGTGGTCGCTTAGAATGGTGGATGACACTAGCTCCGTAAACCAACACTTCAGCAGGAATTTCCAAAATCTCGGGCATCTTGAAGAGCTCGGCAGATGGAATTTCACGCGCCAAAACCGCCTCAGATGCGCCAGCCTTTTGACCCCAGAAGTTAATCTGACGACTGCTTGTCACCATGGTTGAAGCATCGTAGATAGTCTTAAAGGAATAGCCATCACGGTTGACCACATAAAAGACACCTGCATCCCCAACAGTAATATAGTCTGTCTTGATTTCTTCCAAGAAGTCTAGGAAAGGCTTGATACGGTCCATCATATCCTGGTGCATGAGGGCGTTGACTGCAACGATCAATTCCTTACCCGCATCATGAACGAGCTTAGCGATGGTGCGCAACTCTTCATAACTAAAGGTCGTTGGCAGACGAAGTCCAAAATCTTTCTCACCGACATAGATACGATCTACGCCAGCTTCGAGTAGTTGTTCAACTTGTTCAATACTTTCAGCAGTTGCTGTAATGATAATCTTTTCCATAAGGAAAATTATACCACAATTCTTAAAAATCAGCTATGAATACTAGGATTTTTATAAAAAGTCAAAGTCATTTTTTAAAGATTGCAATCAAAAAGTGAACAGTAACTAGTACCGTCCACTTTCTTTTTTATGTATGTGTTTTTTCAACTAGGTGACCATCATTCATCACATAAATACGGTCAACCTTATCAAGAAGGCGTGTATCATGTGTAATCATGACAACTCCTCTACCTTGTTCGTGGGCAATGGCAGCCAACATTTCCGTTACTTGGTAGGCACGCTGGGTATCCAGACTGGCCGTTGGCTCATCTGCAAGCACGATACTCGGATTATTATAAAGCGCTCTAGCGATTGCTGCACGTTGACGTTCACCACCTGATAAAGCCTTGGGATAATGATCTTGTACCTTTTCCAAATCCAACAAGTCAAGTAACTCTTTTCGATCACTTTTACTATTTTTTCCCTTATCCAGTCTGTCAATCAAATCCAGCTCTTCCTTGACCGTTAGAAAAGGAATTAAGTTTGAAGCTTGTAGAATAAAGCCAAACTCTCTAAAACGAAGGTCTGTTTTCTCCTTCTCCGTTAAACTGCCTGTTTCCTTCCCCTTGACTAGAATCTTCCCACTCGATGTTTCCTGAAGTTGTCCAAGAGTCGTTAGAAAGGTCGTCTTTCCAGAGCCAGAAGGCCCAACGATAGCAACGAACTCTCCCGCATTTAGCTGAAAATTCGTCTCATGCAGGGCTATGACTTTCATCTTTCCTTCCCCGTATGTTTTTGTCACTTGAGTCATTTCAATCAGTGCTGTCATACTATTCTCCTTATCATTCTGCAATCGCAGTAATCGGGTCCACCTTTAGCAAGCGTGGAAGTGAAATGACACCACCTAGAAGGGCCATCAAGGAAATTACCAAGCTTAGGACAGAGTAAGCTATCCAGCTTGGGTAGAAAAAGAAGGTAGCTGGTAAGACTAAAATCACTCCTCCGATTGCCAGCAAGGCTAAAGCAATCCCCATACCAGCTAGGAGGAAGATTTGACAGAATAGAGACCATACAATGGTTTTGATCTGTATCCCTTGAGCCCGCATTATTCCATAAAGTCCTAGTTTTTGGATGGTAATGATATAAACAAAAATACCCACAATCAAGCCTGTAATGACAATCATAGCAAGAATCATCCCTGAAAACACATTAACCTGAGGTGTGTAACCAGGAATTTTTGATATCATTTTTGGAATGGAAATCTGTTTCAGTCCATCACCAGCCACTTCTATGTCATTTTTCAATACCAAGGCAGAGATAGAACGATTGGCTTTCAAGGTTCCTTGTAAGGTCCAATAAGTTGTCAGACTCGTAAAGACAACAGGCTCTGTGAAAAATTTATTTCCTTGAGTCAGGCCTACAATCTTGTAACTTGAATCGCTTCCATTCAGCTGAATGACATCACCTAGCTTCATCCCATAGTTTTCAAAGGACTGATCCACGACAACCTCATCATCTCCTTCAGGATAACGACCCTCCGTCAAACTAGGAGAGATAAAAGAGTCCCAGTTTTGAGCAAAGATGGAAACATTGACCTTTTCACTACCATCGACTAGATTGGTTACAGCAAACATATAGCCCAATGGAGCAGCCTCTTCAGAACTCTTTTCCTTGTAGTCCTTTTCAGGAATAAAAGATGCCGTCAAATTATCATTTGCGTAGTCGGATAAAACGACACCCGTTGCTTGCCAGTTATCAATAGCGGCCCGGTTGTTTCGCACAAGACCGAGAGCTAGACTGGTCATAAAAAAGACCATAAAAGCGATAAGAAAAATGGTCGTTAAGATCAAACTATATCGAAGTTTGTTTCGTAATATCTCTTTGATAGCAAGATACATGCTTATCTCCTTTAACATTTCCCAGAGGTAGCAAAAAGCCACCCAGTCCAATAGACAGAATCTCTGTCCTTCCATCCATTCAAAACAACTCCTACCAATACTCTTCAAAAGTATCCAGGTAGCAACTCAACAAATCATCTTAGGAAAAAGCCTCAGCTTGCTATCAATTTATATAAGTTATCCTTTTCTTTCTCAGTATATTTATAATTAAGAAGGTCAGGTCATCTGTTTTAAGTGTAACATCCATGCTATCATTTTCCCCAGTGGGTGTCAAGAAGAGAGACTTAGAAGTTGATAAGAGACTTTAGTAGTTTTGTAACAATTCTGTAATAATTCTCTGCATAAAAAATGATAAAATAGTTATGTACTGTTAAGGAGAGAATCATGTCCGCAAGAAAACTAGAAGCTTATGAGTTTGAACAAGCTCCCGAATCGAAACAAACTCCGCTTTACCAAGATTACACACCAGAAGCCCCAGTCGGCCCTAACCTAAAAGAGATTTTATTTTTTGTAAATATCGCTTGTTTCTGTATTTTTATGGCACTTTTTAGTTTTATCTTTTTAGCCTTAAAATTAAATACAGCTTTATCATTTATCGCTGCTATGGCAACAAGCTTCGCCCTTTTACAACTTCAACGAAAGATAATGAAACGAAAATTTTCAAAATAAAGGTTGGTACTACTACCAACCTCTTTTCTAGTTATCAAAAAAGACAGTTATATAACTGTCTTTTTTATTTATTCTTACGTTTTGAAGGAGATTGAATAGCGATTTTAACTTCAAAAATTGTTCCTCTAGGTTTGTTATCTTTCACGCTAATCGTTCCTCGCAAAGCATCAACAATCTGCTTGGCTAAAGATAGTCCAAGACCAAAGCCACCTTTCTGACGGGTTCTCGCCTTGTCTACACGGTAAAATCGGTCAAAGATTTTCTTCTTGTCAACAGCTGAGATTCCAATTCCGTTATCCGTTACTGTTAGATAAAGGTGACGATCTGTAGCATGGACTACAAACTCAATTTTCCCATCTTCTTCGGTATACTTGATGGCATTGTCAAATAAGATGGTCATGAGTTGTTTTAAGAGCAACTGATCGGTCATAAAGGGACGATAAATCCGATTTTCATAGTTGAAAACACGATCATTTTCAGAAGCAATTAACTCATAGTTGGCAAAGGTTGTTTTAAAGAATTGTGGAGAAACTTCTGCTATATCTGGTTTGATTCCATCATCTCGACGTGCAAGGTTGAGAAGATTGGTCGTGAGGAAACGCATGTTGCGAACCTCTTCAAGACTGGAAGCGATACTTTCGCTGGATTCCATGATTGTTGCCTCTGGTTTTCGAAAGAGATTCTCTAAACGATTTTGTAAAACGGCCAAAGGTGTTCTCAGTTCGTGACTGGCATTTTCAACAAAAGACTTCTGCTTTTGCATACTTTCCAGCAAGGGTTTGACACTGACACGTGCTAGGTAAACACTGGCGATTAAAGACAGGAGCCAGAAACTAGCCATTACTACAACAATTAAATGCTCGTGGTTTTGGCTGATTTGTTCAAGCTGGCTGGTATTGATTAAAACCGCCGCATATTTGACATTGCTTGATGCGGAGAAAGAGTTAGTTTCCATCAAGATCATCCGATAGGTTTCTTCCTGACCGTAGCTATTGACAACTTGGATTTGGCGAATATGATTCAACTCTTTCTTGTCCAGCTTGATCTTATCCAATCCTAAAAAGCGATTGCCCAGTAAGAGTTGGTTAAAATCCTTGTCAAAGAGCAAGACTTCCGTATTGGAGCTGACATTGGGTTTGATTTCAGCCTTGCTGGCATCCGCAGTTGCTGGTTGAATATCCTTGACTTCCTCAGTTGCCCGATTCAGGGCTAACTGGATAACCGCTTGGGGACTACTACTAAGAGCTTGGAGTTTTTCATCTACAGAAGTGTAGAGACTCGAGTGCATGACCTGGAGGATAATCAAGGTCATCGCTGAGAAGATCAGGGTGAACACTCCAAAGTTTCGAATAAAATAACTGAAATCATCCGCATACCATGTTTTTTTTAGTTTATTGAACATCTTTTAAAATATACCCGACACTACGCAAGGTTTGAAGATTTTCAGCAAAGGCTGTACCCTTCAGTTTCTTACGAACTTTTGAAACATAGACTTCTACAACAGAAATCGTCGTATCGCTATCAAATCCCCATAGACGGTCAAAAATTTGTGTCTTGGGAAGAATGACATTTTGATTTTGAAGGAAGTAAACCAACAATTCAAACTCTTTTCCGAGTAGTTCCACAGGCGTGTCTTCCACCTTCACTTCATTCGTTGAAAGATTGACGACAACATCCCCATAGGTCAAGGTGTTTTCATTAAACTTGCCTGAACGTTTGAGAAGGGCTTGAATCCGCATTTTGAGTTCTTCTAGGTAGAAAGGTTTGGTGAGGTAGTCATCCGCTCCCAACTCAAAACCATGTCCCTTGTCATCCAAACTTTCCTTAGCGGTCATGATAAGGACTGGTGTCGTGATTCCTTTTTCACGCAATTCTTTCAAGACTTGGAAGCCATTTTTTTCAGGCAACATAAGGTCAAGCAAGATCAAATCATAGACGCCACTCTCAGCTTCATAGAGACCTTCTTCTCCATCAAAAACCTGCATAACATCTGCAAAATCATCTAAAAAGTCAAATACTGAGTTTGACAACCCTAAGTCGTCTTCTACTAGTAAAATCTTAATCATCTTGTTCTCCTCCTGCTATAAGATACTAATCAGCTTCATCTAAGGTTATTATAAAATAAAGAATTTTTGTATCATTTTTTGGATCTTAGTATAATTCTTTAATTATTATATCATGGCTTTAACAAATGGATTAAGATTTTGTAGTGTTTTCTTCATTATTTTGGTTAGAATTGCTATCCTTGTCCTTCGTACTTCCATCTGCATTGGCTGGTTTCTTCATAGAATTGCTACCGCTTTCTTGATTATTATTTCCTTGCGGCGGCTGTCCTCCTGGCCCTCCAGGACCACCGTTACCGCCAGGAGCACCTTGTCCATCTTGACCATTCATTTGAGGTGGCATACCATTGCCATTATTTTGACCCTGTCCTTGAGGCGGTTGTCCACCGTGACTTTGCATATTATTGCCATCTTGATTATCTTGCTGGGTTTTCGATGTTTGAACGGTCGACTGCTGATTTGTTGATTTTTGAGTCAAAGAACCGAATATATAACCACCAAGCAAGCCGACCACTAAAGAACCACTTGCTACTACTGATAGCCTCCACTTGGTGCTTTTTCTACAACAATCATTTTCTCTTTATTCATTCTGTATTTTTGTTTCTGCTTTAAGTTTCTGTGAAAAAATGAAGAAGTTCTACTTCATGAATTCACCACATCCTTTCTTTAGGCTACATACATCTTAATTATTTTTTCTTAAAGAATACTAAAATATGAGAAAATTCTTAGAAAAATAATAGAAAATTTATCCAAAATATTTTTTTAAAATACGACCGTATCGTCTCAGTAAAAGATAATCCGCTATTGCTGGGGATAGAAGGTTTAATGTTGTAAAAATCTTTGTACCTTGTCCCATCAAAATCACTCTTTTACGAGATTTTATACCTTTAAGTAAAACTTGGGTTACTTGATTTGTACTTGATATAGAGATCCCCATTTCTCTCCAAACTGGATGATAAGGCTTTTCTGATGGTGTGTCTGCTGCATTGGGGCAAAAATAAGTTATATGCATCTTTTTCTGCTCCTGTATTAATTCTCGGTTCATTGATTCGATAAAAGAAAAAAGTCCGGCGCGGCTCGCCACATCTACACTATAATAGGGGAAGGCCAGCCTACCATCTGCAAAACCTCCTGAATGCACAATGGTTGCTCCTTTTTGATTTTTTAACAAAGGTAAAAAATGTTTGCTGACAAGGATAGCCCCTATTAGGTTAATCGTCATAGTTTGATTGATCTCCTCCTCAGAGTGAGATAATAAAGATTTTCGTACATCAAATCCCGTTGCATTAATAACAATATCTATATTATCCGACCACTTTTGAACTTCAGACACTGCAACTTTAATAGAAGTTTCATTCGTTATATCTACTGAGCAAATCGGAATCTTGGAAGCAATATTCTCAGAAAAACTGGCTAATTTATTCATATTGCGACCTAAAAGAAATAAATGAGCACCTGCTTGAAAAAAAGCTTGTGTATAGGCTTGTCCCAAATTTCCACTGGCACCAATAATAACGACTCTTTTATTTTTAAAATAATTGTCACCCATAACATACTACCTCATTAGTGAACCTTTTGTGATAGGTTTAATATAACAAGCCCCACAATAACTAAAGCAATTCCCAAGAGACTTGCGAACGTTACTTTTTCATGAAAAAGCAAAATAGATAGCACAGTTGTTCCAACCAAACCAACACCAGACCAAATAGCATAGACTAGATTTAGTTGTATGCCTTTCAAAGACAAAGATAGAAAGAAAAAACACAAGCCATACAAAACTAAAGCAAGAATCCCAAAAAGCATTTTCGAAAAACCTTGCGACAGTTTTAACAGACTTGTAGCAGCTATTTCAGATACAATAGCTAGAGTTAAATAAACGTAAGACATCATTGTCCTCCTAGAATCAATAGAATTGAAAAGCTAGTCGGAAAACAATTGATTTAGCGATGAGTGGAAGCGAAGCAGGTCCAAAGTGTACAAGCATTAGCTAAAATCATAGACTTGATCTTTGAATTCTTGTAAACAGGAATCTTTTTTCGTCCACATAACTCATCTAAAGAGATCTGATAAAAATCAGCTAAGCGAATCAAACTATGACTATCTATAATTGTTTTATCATTTTCCCAATTTGAGATAGTTTGACGAGTCGTCCCCAGATATTCTGCTATTTGATTCTGACTGTAGCCATTTTGTTCTCTAAATAATTTTAATTGTTTTCCTAACATCTGCATTTCCTATTTATATTATTCTTTTCTTCACGAATTGTCTAGACGAAATTCTTTAACATCCTATACAATTCTAGGTAAAATTTCTTTGACATTGCTATTATAACACGATTTTCAGGATGGACACTTTATACTGACTTCCAAAAAACAGCAGATTGCAAGATCCGCTGTTTTTTCTCTATTACTTACTTGCTTTCAAAGCCTTTTCTACTGCTGCTTTTTCACGCTTAATCAAGTCAACACGCGCTGCGATATCCTTGATACCCATACGAATGTTACGGCTAAGCGCAAGGTCAGAGAGTTGAGGTTCAAAGAAATCCTTGTACTCTGCCAAGCGTTGCTCTGTTTTAAAGATATGCGATGGGAAGATGACAAAGCTATCAAAGCTCATATCTCCACCAAGGGCTGCCTTAATCCAATCCCAGTTTTCACGCGCCCAAACCCAAACAGTTTCTTGGGTAGCTTGGTGTCCGAGGAATTGGAGGTACCATGAAGAAAGGTCTTGTGGTTTCACTACAAATTTATCTTTCCATGAGCCAATCAGGGTTTGGATATTGTCAGCATCTATACTATATGCAAGAGCTCCTGCCAACTGGCGTTTAAAGACCGCATCCGTCGCATGAGTATATAGGTCCAGATAAGTTGCGACCAAGTCCTTGGTCTCATGGTCTTTCATTTCATTGATGAGAACTTGAGCACGGATTGCTGCTGGAAGTCCTGCAAGATTTTCCTTGTGAGCTGCAAAGATTTGACTAGCGACTTGACTAGCTTCTACATCATTGGAACGAATCATCATGGAAATGGTCAACTGACGAACCAATTCGTCTTCATCTGATTCACCATCTTTGGCTTCAAAGCCAAGACGGTCATAGTTATGACGAGCCAATTTAGCAACCAGACTGTTAAAGGCTTTCTCAGCTTCTGTACCTTCATCGATAAAGCGTTCAAGGGCAGAAATTACTTGAGAAACAGCTGAAACAACAAGGTAAGACTCTTCCTTAGAAAGTTTATCAAGGACTGGGAGCAAGTCAGCATAAGAAATGTGACCCGCTTCAGCAAGCAAACGGCGTTCTTGAACGATTTGTAATTTGCTTGTGTTATCAAGTGTCTCTAGCTCAGCAAGAACGGCATCTAACAAGTCTCCTTGATAGTCTGTAATGTAGTGGGCAGTATTTTCAGTGTTAAGACGAAGAGCTGTTTTATTTTCAGCAAGAAGAGCGGCATAGCCAGGGATTTCGATGCTTTCAGTTTCAAGTGTATCTGGTAGGCCTTTCCAGTTGCTGTTGAGTGGCACCACCCAGAGACGGTTCTTGTCTTCATGCTCACCGATGAAGAATTGTTTTTGCGAAATCTTCAAGACGTCATTTTCAACTTTGACAGTGAGAACTGGGTATCCAGGTTGTTCCAACCAAGAATCCATGAAGGCTGCAACATCACGTCCTGATGCTTGTCCGAGAGCATTCCAAAGGTCTCGACCAATGGTATTGCTGTATTGGTGTTTTTCAAAGTAAGCATGCAAGCCTTTAGCGAAATCCGCATCACCGAGCCAACGGCGAAGCATGTGCATGAGACGGCTTCCTTTGGCATAGACGATAGCGCCATCAAAGAGGGTATTGATTTCATCTGGGTGTTTAACTTCAACGTGAACAGACTGAACGCCATCCGTCGCATCGCGTTTAAGCGCAGCTGGAACACCACCTGTTTGGAAGTCTTCAAAGATATTCCAACTTGGCTCGATGGCATCCACACAGACGTATTCCATCATGTTAGCGAAGCTTTCATTAAGCCAAAGGTCATCCCACCATTTCATAGTCACGAGGTTTCCAAACCATTGGTGAGCCAACTCATGTGCTACAACTAGGGCAACTTGTTGACGGCTAGCAAAGGTTGAGTTCTCATCCACAACCAAGTAAACTTCACGGTAAGTCACAAGACCCCAGTTTTCCATGGCACCTGCTGAGAAGTCAGGAAGGGCGATGTGGAGCGATTGAGGAATTGGATACTTAACTCCGTAGTAATCTTCGTAAAACTCGATTGAGCGAACGGCGATGTCTAATGAGAAATCAAGGTTAGATAGTGGATGGGCTTTGGTTGAGTAAACACCTACGAGGGTACCGTTTTTAGTTTTAGCGGTCACCCCTTGCAAATCACCAGCGACAAAAGCCAACAAGTAAGAAGACATGCGAGGTGTCGTTTCAAACTTCCAGATGCCTGTTTCCTTGCGGTTTTCCACATCGATTTCAGGCATATTTGACAAGGCCACTTCACCTTCTGCTTGGTCAAAACGTAGAGCGAGGTCAAAAGTTGCTTTGGCTTCAGGCTCATCCACACATGGGAAGGCTTCACGCGCAAAATGGCTTTCAAACTGAGTAGACAAGACTTCCTTCTTGATACCATCAACTGTGTAGTAAGAAGGGTAAATCCCTGTCATGTTGTCTGTAATTTTTCCTGAAAAAGCAATGACCAATTCAACTTGACCAGCCTCAGCCAATTCGATATGAAGGGCTTCATTGTCATGGTCAACTGTAAATGGACGAGCTTGACCCGCAACTTCTACAGAAGCGATTTCCAAGTCTTTTTGGTGAAGGGAAATACGGTCACTCTGTGCTTGACCAGTGATGGTCACCTTCCCAGAAAAGGTCTTGGTCTCACGACTCAAGTCTAAAAATAAATCATAGTGTTCAGGAACAAATTGCGTAATAAAATGTTCTACTGCTTGCATAGTTTTCTCCTATTCTAAGTTTAAGAGTTTTACTCTTCTTCAAACAAACTTATTATATCATGTTTTGCTTAAGAAAAAAGGATTGGACGGTGATTTCCAAAACTTTCTTCCTTCTGCAGTCTAGAGTGGGTAGACTTTGCGAAATTCTTCTAAAACAACCTTGCTGTCAGGAGTAAAAGTCAGTCCGGTTTCCCTCATCCACTCGGTGAAAAAATCCTCATGAACCTGACGCCAATAGGCTAGGGATTTGTCACCTTCCCCTTCCTTATAGGCATGGTCGGCAGAAACTTGATGAAAAGGCTGAACGGAGACCTTGGTAATTTCGACAATGCAGACAGCCTGATCTTGACTGTCTAAAATGACATCGAAGGTCCCTTCTTGTGGAAGAGGTTCGTCTTCTAGTGCGTAGAGGTCGTAAGCTGAGGCGGTTGCAGTCTTTTCGCCTCTTAGAACCAAGTCGGCCAAGAGATCTGCTTCCACTCCAAAAGCCCAGGCATCTATCTCATCTCCAATCGTGGGGTTAATTTGCTTGTAAATATTCCACATTTCTTGCGGTGTCATAGTTTGCTCCTTTGTAATTTTTTACTTACTTCTTTTATACGTTTGAGATGGTCTGGATGATCAATCTCTAAATTAAAAATCTCTGGAATAGAACTGTAGTGGATAATACACTTGATACCCGTCTGATTCATTTTTTGTATGAAAGAAGCATTCAGATAGCCTGCTACAGCAAAGTCAATCTTTTTCATCCTTGCTTTATCCTGCATATCTCTCAGCATATCTAACATTATTGGACTTTCCATATCATGCCATTGACTATTTCTCACAGTCGCAAAAACAAAAGAAGTCAAATCATTCATTCCAACTACAATCTTTGAAATACCAGTTTCCAGTATCCTGTCCAAGTCAAAATAAGCTGACGGTAACTCAATCATTGTGCCGACTTTTCCAGTAAAACCATGCTCACGCAATACTCTAATAGCTTGTTTTAACTGCTCAGCATCATTGATAAAAGGAAAAATAACAGACAGATTGGGATTTGTTTGATAAACTTCTGTAACGACATGTGCTTCAGCCTGAAATTCTTCAGGACACGCCAGCAAGCGCCTAGTTCCTCTATAACCAAACAAGGGATGATTTTCATCAAAATGCTCTTTAGTCCCCTCTAAACAATTAGCTTCTGTATTTGTTAACTCTGAAAAACGATACCAAACCTCTTCATCTGAGTACAAGGAGCAAATGGTATCTAGATAATCTTTTACAAATTGCTGACAACTTGCTAATAGGATGTTTTGATTAAGCTCTCTCAACAAATATTCCCCACGAATCATACCAACATGATGCAATAATTGAGGGTAAACTTTTTCAACAATTTGTTCGCCACTAAGAGCAAGTTGGTTTTGCATAGCCATTCACCTCGTCTTAAAACATACAATATCAGATATCATTATATGATACCTTCCTCTAGTTCAAAAGCTTCATAAGGTTCAAATAACTCATATCCTAAAAATTCTGCTACTTTTTTGGAAGCCTCGTTATGAGCATCCCAAAGTGGAAACATATCTCTATTTAAACTCTCCAGAATCATTGTAGCACCAAGCTTTTTAGCAAATCCATTTCCTTGTTCGTTTGGTCTAGTTGCAACTTCCACTTCAACTGCTCCACGGTAAACTAACCCTGAGGAAATCCCAGCAATCAGTTCATTATTTTTAAGAATCACAAAGCCAAATCCACCCTTTAAAACAAAATCCTGATAGGACTCAAAATCCCCCTGTAAATCTTGTGACCATTCTTCCTCAGAAAAGCAGTTATAAATATGATTATCAATAGGCACAATATTGTAATCTTCCTCTAAGTGAGTAACTAGACCATTTAGAAATTCAACTTGAAAATTTGCCTTATCTTTAAAAGAATAGCGAGTAAAAGAATTTAGCTCCACTTTCCGATGTAGAAAATCTTGCCAATTAGTATCTTCTGAAATAATAATCTTATAATCTAAACCGTATTTCCTAACAAAATCTTCCCAAAATCTGGAATCCAACTCCCCTGCTAGGTATAGAAAATTTCCAACATCATAAAAGCTTGTTGTCCTATCACTGTTTCGGTAGACAGTTCCGATTTGAGATTTAAGACCATAAAGAACCATATTTTTCTTCCATGTTTTAAATAGTTCCATTATCCCCCTACTTCACCTTCCAATTCATATACAAGGTCTTGTCCAGCTCTGGAAATCCTAATAATTCAGACTTAACCTTCAAGACTAAGGGCGAAGCATTTTTTTCTGTGATCTCTTGAATATCCATCCAAACATATCCGAGCGAATCATTCGCACCATCAGAGACAACTTCCGAAATCGTAACTTGAGCTTCCTTCTCGTTGACCTCAATATCATAAAATGCCATGATATGGTGAACCATAAAATTTTTTAACTCTTCCCTGACGAAAACATCGTAGATTCGAGGATTGGAGTAGTTTCTAACAGTAAAGCCCGTCTCTTCCATAACTTCTCTAATCAGCGTTTCCGTCAATCCTTCATCAAGTTGCTGACTACCACCAGGTAGATCATAACGATGTTGATAAGGGCCTCTCGTTTTTTCAATGCAGAGTAACTTCCCATTTTCAAAGCAAACAGCATAGACTCCAAAGTGTTTTTTGATTTCCATTCAACTCCTCCTACTTCAAACTCCAACCACCATCAATGGTCAGGATTTGTCCTTGCATGGCGCTCGCTTTTCCACTTGCTAAGAAAAGGCTAATCTCTGCTACTTCCTCTGGCTCAATCCAGCGCTTGATTGGCGTTTCACTAGCTACCCAGTCTGCTAATCCACCGGGTTCAAAGTCCGCAGCGGTCATAGCTGTCTTGACTGCCCCTGGAGCAATCCCAAAGACCTGAATACCAGTCTCAGCATAGTCTAGAGCCAACTGCTTGGTAAAGCCAGCTAAGGCGTGCTTAGACGAGGTATAGGCGTGACCACCTCCGCCAGCTAGACTTGAAGCAATCGAACACATATTGATGATGATTCCTTTTTTATTTTCCAACATTTGTGTAAAATAATGCCGAGTCAACTCAACAGGAGTCACGTAGTTGATTTCAAAAATCTCTTGAATTTCCTGCGCTGATTGTTCCAATAAGGGTTTGTAAGCATCCAAAACTCCTGCAGTATTGCACAAAACATCCACCCGAGGGCACCAGTCAAAAACAGGTTTCAAGTCCAAGGTCAAATCTCTCTGTAAAAAGTAGAAATCACCCTCTAAGAGTGGATTTTCACCTTGGTCCACTCCATATACTTGATACCCCTTCTCTAAAAAGAGTCGGGCTTGAGCCAGACCAATCCCTGAACTCACTCCCGTAATCAATACACGTCTAGTCATGCACTTCTACCCAATCCGTCGCCAAAACATCACAAGGTGTCGGGCTCCACATGGAAAAACCTTCCCCTTCTCCAGACACGTTGATGAGGAAATAAGGCGTCACTTCAAGTGCAACCCCGTTTTGCTCGATAGTGTCAAAGAGTTGGACATAGTTTTCAGCCCCTCCCCAACCAGTTCGTACATATTTTTTCTTGTCCTTTAACCCAGGCAGGATTTCTTCAAAAGTCATGTTGTTCTCCTTTAATGCTACATTCTTCATTTAATTATAACAAAAAACCGTTTTCCAACGGCTTTTTGACTGTATCTTAGTTCAATAAAACAAATAGCTATCCAATTTTTTAATTATTTCAGTTCAATTAATTTATTGTAGATTTTCTCAGTCAGTTCTTTCTGTTGCGCTCCTGTTAAATGGTGCGAAGTGCGAATTAATATGGTTCCATAAACATAGTGGGATCCCGGATTTAAAGCAGTTCCATCAAAAGCACTAATATAAGTATTGCGCTTTTCTGCATCTTCTTTTGTCTTATAAACTTCTATATTTCCACCAGCATCATTACCTTTTTGAACAATATCTGAGCCTTCTACAGATTCATTCACTTGCTTGTCAACGAAATATACAGACGCTGTATATCCTCCTTGTTTATTTAATTTTTTATTAGGGTCATTATCCTCCGTAACAGATTGTACTCCAGTAATTGATTCAATTTCTTTGAGTCTTTCTTCAATAAAAGAACTAGAAGGATTTGTAATTTGTTTTAATTGAAGAATGCTATTTTGATAGTGAGTCAATTTTTCAGACAAATTCTTTTTTGTTTCACTATAATCTAATGGTTGACTTAATTCTTCAATTTGCTTCTCAATCTTAGCAGTCGCTTTCTCCATTTCTGGTTCTTTACGAAGTGAATCTTTGCTATCCTTTATAGTTGATTTCAATTCTTCCAATGTCTTAGAATCAAGAGGTTCTTCATTATTCTCAATAACCTTTTCAGCCTCAGCTATTTGATCTTCAACTTCTTTATTCTTTTCATTTAAATCCTTTACTACATCTTCAAACTTAGTTACAACAGCTTGATGAGGCACATAGGATAAGAAATAGTATCCTGTTGCCAAACCTAAAGCAATAAAAGTAATAAGCCCAACAATCATTGATTTCTTCATTTTAAACTCCTTAATTTATAAGCAATCTCTTCTATATTTTAATATATTGTTTTAAAAATTTCAAGTTTAAAAAGCTATAGAATCAACTTATTGCCAGATATACAAAAACGATAACCACTTCTCAGTAGTTACCGTTGATTTCTTTTGATTAGTCTTTCCCACCAAGTTTGCTGTTGATGGTCATCATGATGCTGGCTATCTTCTCACCCCAGTACGGATCGGAAGCATAGCGAACATTCATTCCAGTTGCCTTGTTTCCAAGGTGGTCTCTACCATAGTCAATGTAATTTTCACGAATCCACTTGGCCGCTCCAAGAATTCCTTTGTCCACATTATCAAAGCTCTTGGCTGAGAGATATGGGCTAGTATCATAAGCAGCAATACCAAAGAAGTTGTTCTTATCTCTGGCAATTTGACTACGTCCCCACGCACTTTCAAGAGCGCTATGTGCCATCAAGTAAAGGGCATTGACACCGTAGCGTTCCTCAGCTTCTTTGAAAGTCGCTCCTTTACCTGCTAGAGGACTATCCTGCAAGTTCATCATCGAATACAGTTTATCCAATTCAGCTGCACTATAATTACTTGGTTCTCTTAAGTTTTTATAGAGGAAAGGATTTTTAATGGTAAAGCCATCAAAGTGCTCTCCATCAGTTGAGTAGTACTTCTTACCAATAACCATAGCAGAGGTGTGTGGAGCTACTTTGATACTCGTATATGGAGAGAGTTCATGGTAGAGGAATTTCCCATCACTAGTATAATGAGGGATAAACTCGCTACCTTCATCTACTGCTGTCAAATCACTTTGATTCATATAGCCAGACAAGCCAGAAATCGAAACTGCAAGTCGGCCGCCTTTTCGCGTCGAGCTATCCAGTGAAACAATGCTTCCTTGGTTAATGTAACTCAAGATTTCTCCAGATGCACTATAGACATAGGCAGTGATTGGTTTAACTTTGTAATATTTGGTTTTATCCGCAACATGCCATCTACCAGAAGCATCCAAGGTATGACCATCCACAGTTTCATTTTTTGCCATATAACCGCCTGATTTAAGGTAATACCATGATTGGTCGGATGAATCGTAGATTAATTCTTTCTCAGCCATCTTTCCATTTGACTTGAGGTAGAACCAGTTGTTCTTGTACCATACCCACTCACTCGCAGCCATATAACCACCAGATTTGAGATAGTAGTAACCATTATCCCAGAGCCATTCTTTATTGGCATAATTTCCATCAGAGTTGATATAGAACCAAGAGTTATAATTCTTGTCAAAGAGCCACCCTTTGCCAGCTTTTGCTCCACTGCTCGTCACATAACTGCGGTCAATCCAAGTTTCCATAGAGAGGTAGCCGCCTGATTTGAAATGGTAATCCTTGCCTTTGATGGTTTGCCAACCTTTTTCAGCATAGGTTCCGTCAGCTTTCAAGTAAAACCAAGAGTTATAATTCTTGTCAAAGAGCCATTCCGATTTCAATTTAGCTCCACTCTTCGCAACATAGAAGCGATCTATCCAGCGCTCGGTAGAAAGATAACCGCCTGATTTGAAATGGTAATCTTTTTCTTTAATCGTTTCCCAGCCTTTTTCGGCATAGGTTCCGTCAGCTTTCAAGTAAAACCAAGCATCATAATTCTTATCAAAGAGCCATTCCGATTTCAATTTAGCTCCACTCTTCGCAACATAGAAGCGATCAATCCAACGTTCAGTAGAAAGATAACCGCCTGATTTAAAATGGTAGTCCTTCCCATCTATAGTTAACCACCTATTTTCAGCATAGGTACCATCTTGTTGAAGGTAGAACCAACTGCTATAGTTGTCATCATAAATCCAGGCTTGTTTAACCTTATTACCATTTTCTGATATATAGCTTTTACCAAGCCAAGCATTTTTCAGCATTTTACCTTGTGAATTGATGTAGTACTGGTTCTCACCTTGAGTGATCCACTCATCTTTGGCCATTTTCCCGTCTTCTTTAAGGTAATATTTTTCTTGACCTTGTTGAATCCATTCTTTTTGAGCTTTCTGACCATCAGACTTTAGATAATACCAGGATTCTTTTTCCTGATTAAATACCCACTGTTCCTTTGCTTTAGCACCACTTTCAGTCACATAGTACTGGCCAACCCACGTTTTCGTAGCTAATTTTCCAGCTTCGTTAAAATAGTAATCTTTACCACCAACTGTCAACCAGCCATTTTCTGCACGTTGACCATTATCTTTAAGATAAAACCAGTTCTGATGCGTTTGGTCAAAAAGCCATTGCTTGGTTGCTGGTTTCCCGTCTGCTTTGAGGTAGGTCTTTCCTTGCCAAGTCCCCTCTTCTGCTTTTGCTGTCTCCACTACAGTAAAAAAACACCCCAATAAGCCAGCACTTACTAGGGCCACTTTCCATCGTTTCATTTAAATGCTCCAATAACGTTTTCTAAACCCTATTGTAACATAGTTAATCGACGGAAATATTACAAATTGATGAAGATTCTATTTCTTGTTGACGATAAGGAAGACCTAGCTTATCTCAGATTGGCTTTGACTTCCTGACGGAGATTTTCTAGACTGCTAATGCCGTATTTATCCATGACTTTTGGTAAATTTTCAATAATATCAGGACAGGCATATGGATTGGTAAAATTGGCTGTTCCAACTCCGATAGCAGAGGCACCAGCCAGATACATTTCTAGCGCTGCTTCAGCAGAATCCACTCCTCCCATTCCAATGATGGGAAGGTCGGTTGTTTGGGCGACTTGGCGGATGAGTTTGAGGGCTACTGGAAAGACTGCTGGTCCAGACATTCCACCTGTTCCATTGGCTAGGATTGGTTTTCTGGTTTTAAGGTCAAAGCGCATACCGACAAGGGTATTGATCATGGTTAGGCCACTTGCCCCTGCATCTTCTGCGGCTTTGGCGATGGTGACAACATCCGTTACACTAGGGGTTAATTTAACATAAACTGGCACATCAGAGGCTTCCACAGCTGCCTTTACCACTTCATAAGCCAAGTCAGGATCTTGCCCAATCAAAAGTCCATGATTGCCGTGATCCACATTCGGACAAGAGATATTGAGCTCGATAGCTTTTACATTTGTAGCCTTGGAAATCCCCTGAGAAACGGCAGCGTACTCTTGTTTTGAAAAGCCTGCTACATTGGCGATGATGGGAAGCGAAGGATATTCTCTTTCCAGCCAAGGCAACTTTTCAGCTAAAACAGCTTCTAAACCTGGATTTTGTAAACCGATTGCATTGAGCATACCTGCAGGCGTTTCTGCCACCCTGGGAGTAGGATTCCCAAAACGGGGTTCAAGTGTCGTCGCCTTGATCATAATGGAGCCTAAAAGGTCTAAATCATAGTATTTGGCATACTCTTGGCCGAAACCAAAACAGCCTGATGCTGGAATGATGGGATTTTTCAAATCCAAGCCCGGTAGAGAAACTTGTAAACGTTTGTTAGTCATGACTTTCTCCTTATAATACAACTGTTCCTGTGCGAAAAACAGGGCCATCTTCACAGACGCGTTGGCTGACGGTCTCACTATCTGGCACTTTTAGAACGCAGGCATAGCAAGCTCCCATCCCACAAGCCATACGAGATTCTAGAGATAGATAGGCTCTTGGATGATCATAAAAGGTTTGATTGATATACTTCATCATTCCCGGAGCACCACATGAGTAAACCGCATCAAATTGACTGTCTAAATCATTGATAACAACAGAAACATTTCCCTTGATGCCATAAGAACCATCATCTGTCGTTACAAAGACCTGACCATATCGGGCCAATTCGGTTTCGAGAATAACAGCATCCTTAGTCGCAAAACCGAGGACTGTCACTACTGTCACCCCACGCGCATGCAATTCCTTGGCTACTTCTAGCAAGGGTGGAACACCAATCCCACCACCAACGAGGAGGACTTGACTCTGGTCGTCTAGGTCAGACAAGTCAAAACCATTTCCCTGAGGTCCCATCACATCAAGAGTATCTCCCTGACTTAAGGTTGAAAAAATAGCTGTCCCAGCCCCCTCAATCCGATAAATAAGGTGACACTGCTTGTTTGCTTTGTCAATAGACGAAATTGAAATAGGGCGGCGCAAGAGATGGGCGTCATCAGGCACACGCAGATGAAGAAATTGGCCGGCTCGCATGGCTTCAACCATCTCCCCTTCTAGGACTAATTCAAAGATTGCTGGCGCAATTTCCTCTTGTGCGACCACCTTCATGGTTTCCAAACGAATGGCACCCAAACGCTTCTTACATGTGGGATTCATGACTTTTCCTCCTTAAATTTAAGGGGACCAGATAAAGAAAAGGCCTTGCTAATGCAAGGCCTCAGTTGGGTTAGGCTAGAACTCATGCGCACACTTAAAAAGTCTCCACAGAGAGTCCCCTTATCCCTTTTATCTGACACCTTGTGAGTCTCTCTGGACTCCCCTTAAAGGTTAAATTTGTATTAGTATACTCTTTCAAAGAAAAAAAGTCAAGTAGAAAACGAACATTCTACTTGACTTCACTGGATTATTTTTCACGAATGACTTCGACCTTGTAACCGTCAGGATCCTTGACAAAGTAATAGTTTGGTTGAGTTCCTGGAAGTCCATTAGGAGCTGTCACCTCATAGCCTTTAGCGCTATGTTCTTGATGTAGGGCCTCAAGGTCAGGTGTACTGAGGGCGATATGGGCGAAGCCATCTCCTACCACGTAAGGACCGTGATCATAGTTATAGGTCAACTCCAACTCATAGTCATCCCCCTCAAGTCCTAGATAGACAATGGTGAAAGCATGATCTGGAAAATCTCTGCGACGCAATTCTTTAAATCCAAAAGCATCTTGATAAAAAGCGATTGATTTTTCAAGGTTTTCTACTCGCAAGCAAGTGTGTAGCATTTTTGAAGCCATTTTCATTACCTCTTTCGTTTTAATAGTTCTATTATACCTTTATTCAGGAAAATTTACTAGAAACTTGAACCAGAGTCCTCTTCTCTACGCTTTCATTCTAAGCAGCACTTTTACGATTTTCCTTGCGTATATTGCGAATAAGGAAAAGCATGATCAGGACAAAAAGTCCCTCGAGGAAGTAGAACGTAAATTCGCTGTTCATGATTAGTAAGTCTTTGTAATGATAGTTATTACCGAAAACTGAATTTGGTGCAAATAGGATTCGGAACAGTCTTCTTAGGAAAATAAAGATCTGCAATCCATAAATCATAAAGACCTTCTTCACACCAATCATGAAGCCTTGTTCCTTTGTAAAATAAGATAAGGCAATTCCATTTAACAAGAGGATAACAGTTATAGCCAGTGTTTCATTTCGTAGAATAGTTGGATCAAAGATATCTAAACGGCTGTGAATATATGGCAACGTTTGAAAGAGTAGGATTCCCAAGATTGCTGGTATGAAAATTTTCTTCAGAGATGGTGGAAATCCAGGACTGAATCTTGTAAAAGACAAGCAAATCACAAGGATTGCAAAAATATGGAAGTAGGCTGTTGCAACTCCTGAAATAGTCTGGCTTTGATTTACCAAAGCAGAAAGAAAACCAGCAGAAAGAAAGATACCGATAGGAATCAGCTTCTCCAAAGAATAATCCCACTTCAGCCCCTGACTCACTTGGAAACCATCGATGAAGCTGAAAAATGTAATGAACATAAGGGCACCAATGAGACCAAATGGTAAGGATGGAATGACGAGGATTAATAACAAGATTAATAGGAACCATGGATGAGGACTGTAGTAGAATTTCCGTTTTTCTCCTCTAGCAGTCACTCCCTCCTCAATCGGTGTTTTCCTTAATTTTAGCATATAGACGTAAAAGAGTGAAAACATGCCCGCATGAACCCATGAATTATAACCAGGTCGCTCTATAATACTGAGTAGCAAACATACAATCGTAAAGAGACCAGAGAAAATCTGAAGAAACTTATTATTAAATACCTGTCTTTTTTTCCAATCCAAATAAGAGAGCTTGGCCTTTGGATGACTAAGTTCATAAGCATAAGCTGTCATCTCTTCTAGTTTCTGGTCTGTCTCCTCCGTCATCATTTGGGGAGCCATTTTAGAAGTAGGAAAAGGAGCCAAAACATATCTCAAGAGCTTGCCATCTGTAAACCGATGGTACTCCTTATAGATTTGTTGAAGCAAAATCGTTAGAATGCGTGGTCTTCCTTTAAAGTAGCTTCTCCACTTTTCCCAATCATTGATATCTTCATCGCTCTTGGTGAGCTTATCTATATAAAGATAACCTTCATTGTACCAGTAATCAAAATTTTCTTTTTTGTTAAGTGCATACTCCTCTACCACTGAAGGATAAGAATGGATACTCTTCCAGAAATGAAGTTTCTTCAGGTAAGGATTTGATTCCTCATCACTATAACGCTCCACAAATTGGAAAACAAGGGCTAACACTTTCGCATTGGTTAAAGGATAGACGTCCACCTTTTCTAACAAATCAAGTAGGAGCGTGTGATCTTTGACTGATTCAAAAAGGTATTGCCAATCACGTAACAGTTTATACTCGTCTTCATAGTGAGCATGGAGCAACTCATAGAAGGCTGCCTCAACTTCATCCGGATTATCTAGAGTGTAATGACTAAAGTCAACGTTTTCTCCCAGCTCCTCTTTTACTTCCTCTAAGTAATCAGCCAAGTCGTTCAAGAGTGGATAATCCTCTTCAAATATGACTTGTCGGTTTTTTTCCAGGATATAGGTTAAAACGGGCACACTCTTGATTATCTGACGATTCTGATTTACTTGATCTAAGACCATAAAGGCCAAATAAGGGTGCTTGAAAAACTCTATCCAGGAGCTCAATTGATTTGCTTTGTTAAAATCTTGGAGAATTTCTTGGCAAAGTTGATAAGAATAATAGAATTCTTCAGTGGCTTCATGTGCGCTTTCAAGCGAACTGCCTTCCTCTTCTGCTATAGCTCTTTTAACTTTCCAATACTTCAATTTATAGTAATAGCCCCAGTGTCGGAAGTCAGGTATATAATCTTCCAGCAAGGGAATGAGGATAGAGAATTGCTCTGGTTTATTAAAAATATAAACATCCATTTCCTCTAAAACGGATTGAACAATGTCCATATCATACTGATACTGATGAAAGAACTGACGCCATAGATGCTCTTGTTCCTCTTGGTTATAACCGTCATTTCCAACAATACTTTCAATCGCATTTCGAATCAGATAAGTTTCTTCATTATAACCACTAAAGTCAAGAGTAGACCTTGTTATTCCTTCTTGCCCTTGGTTCTCTTCGTCACCAAACGTTTCAAAGTTGAGGGTATTCTTAGCTCTTTCTTCAGAATCTCCATTTAGCTGAACTTCCTCATCATAGTCACTAAAGTCAAGGGTGGACTTTTGCTCATTCTCTTCTGCTTTAAAGGTTTCAAAGTTAAAGGAATCGCTGGTTTTATCAGTCGATTGCTGATAATCACTGAAATCAAGACCAGATCTTTCAGACTCTTCGTTCTCAGTCTTCGTTTTTTCAGTCAAGTTTTCAAAGTTGAGACTAGAGTTAGGTTTTTCATTCGCCTCTTCTTCAAGTTCAGTAGCTTCTTGAGAGTCACTCGCTTTTCTTAGACTATTTTCTGGTCTTGTATTTTTATATCTCGCATAAGTCAAGGCTTTTTGGTAAGCTTCAACAATTTCTTGGTAAATTTCTGGTTGGTCTTCTGGGTGATAGAGCCGAACCAGTTCAGCATAACGCCTTCTAATAAGCTTGACGTCAGTCGTTGGCTCTATCCCTAAAGTTTCCCATATATTCATAAGGTCTCCTCTTTTACAGTCCTCGCTCTAGGAAGTCTAGATAGTTTGAAAATGATTGATAGAGTTTTGGCAAATGATACATAGATGCTTGGCTGACCTCTTCTTCAAATCGTCTTGTTTCAGCCATTAGCTCATCTCTTCTTCTCCCCAAGAGCATACTGTACACGCGATTCGCTTTTTCAATCAAGAAGCGATAAACCTCTGTTTCTTGAGCATTGATCTTATAGCGAGTCAACTCTGCTTGCTTAGCCTTGATTTCCTTTTCTGTCAGAGTAACACTATCTTGGAGAATAACATGACTAAAGACTTCCTGTGTTGAATCAATTTTCACTTCGACATCCAAAATCCCATTTAAATCATAGGTAAATCGAACTGTGAAACCTTCATTTACTCGAGTATTCACAGGGACGGGAACTTCTAATTCTCCTAGAAACAGATTTTGTGATGCCTTCATCATCTCACCTTGATAGACCTTTATCTTGACTTGACTCTGTCCCAATTCAGCCGTATAGTACTGTTCGATGCGTGAAGCAGGCAGGGTAGAATTTCGCTCAATAATCGGCGAAAAGCGGTCACCAACTATTTCTATCCCCAGTGTAAAAGGGCAAATATCAGACAGTAATAAATCTCGTATCTCACCCTGGCGTTCTTTGATTCCTGCTAAAAGGGCACAACCTCGCGCAATCATCCGATCGGGATCATCAGATACCTGCACCATTTGATTGATACAGTAGGATAAAAAGTCCTGAACCAAGCGGAGTTTCGAAGTCCCACCAACAAGAACAAAATTATCAGAAGACACATAGCTATAGCGTGCGTCCATCAAGGCACGGTCCAAAACAGCCTTAACACGTGCTAGCAGCGGTTGACAAAGCTCATAAAAGCGCTGGTAGCTCAAGTCTAAAGAGTATTCCTGATCTTGGTCCATCACTGTCATCTTCACTTCTTCTTTATCATTCAGTTCCAGCTTTGTCTTTTCAGCCTGTACCAAAATTTTGCTATAAAATTCACGGGAAATAGTATCCTTGGTTAATTGATTGGAGACTAAAAATTCCTCAGCAATAGCCGCAGTAAAGTCTTCTCCCCCCAAGCGATTGTCCCCTGCGATTGACACGATTTCAACGATATTATCAAAAAGCTCCACAACTGAAATGTCTAGAGTTCCACCACCAAAATCGACTACAATAAAAGATTGATCTTCCTGGTTTACCATAGATCTTTTAGCAAGAGCAGCTGCGGAAGGCTCATTGATAATCCGATCAATCTGAACTCCAGCAAATTTCCCTGCTAGTTTGGTCGCATAGCGTTGAGCATCGTTGAAATAAGCTGGTACACTGACAATCACTTCCTCGACCTTTTCTCCAAGATAGGTCTCTGCATCGTCTACCAACTTTCGAATGATAAAAGAGCTTAATTCTTCAGCCTTATATGCTCGATTTCCTAGGGTCAACTCATGTTTAGTCCCCATAAAACGCTTGAATTGTGAAACCGTCTTATCTGGGTGAGTCACCAAGCGTTCCTTGGCAATTTTTCCAACTATAATCTCATCATTGTCATCTAAAGCCACAACAGATGGAGTCAAATACTCACCAAAAGCATTGGGAATCAGCTTGATTTGACCATCTTGATAAACCCCCACTAAAGAATTAGTCGTTCCTAAATCAATACCTACTATCATCTTCTTCTAACTCCAAATCTTTTTTAGATATACCTATTATACAGGAAATATCCTATTTTCTTTGAAAAAATCTGTGATTTACTCTTTAAAATCGAAAATCGTTTAAGGAAAATAAAAAAGTTTCACCCTACTCCTGCGGTAAAAACCACGAGAGTAAGAATGAAACAGTTGTCATTATTTACCAAGTTTTGCTTTAGCTGCATCTGCAAGAGCTGTGAAAGCTGCTGCATCGTTAACAGCCAAGTCAGCAAGCATTTTACGGTTAACTTCGATTTCAGCCAATTTCAAACCATGCATCAATTGTGAGTATGAAAGTCCGTTCAAACGAGCTGCCGCATTGATACGAGTGATCCACAATTTACGGAAGTCACGTTTTTTCTGACGACGGTCACGGTATGCATAGTAGTAAGAGTTCATTACTTGTTCTTTTGCAGTACGGAACAAGATGTGTTTAGCTCCATAGTAACCTTTTGCTAATTTAAGAATACGTTTACGACGTTTGCGTGATACAACGCCACCTTTAACACGTGCCATGTTTTATTTCCTCCAAATATTTCCTAGAATTGTTTACTTACTGTTAGGCTATTATTTCAAGCGAGTAAGCATTGCTTTGATACGTTTGAAATCTCCTGAATGCACCATAGATGCTTTACGAAGATGACGACGTTGTTTCTTAGTTTTTCCGTGGAAACGGTGAGAAGTGTAAGCACGGAAACGTTTAAGTCCACCAGAACCTGTACGTTTGAAACGTTTAGCTGATGCGCGGTGTGTTTTTTGTTTTGGCATGATTTTTTCTCCTTTATTTAACTTTCTGACAATTATTTTTTGTCAGTTGCTGGCGCCAACTGCATGAACATTTGGCGTCCATCCATCTTAGCTCGTTGTTCGATGATCGCAATATCTTGTGTTGCTTCAGCAAACTCGGCTAAAACTTTTGCACCAATCTCTTTATGGGTGATCATACGCCCTTTAAAGCGAATGGATACCTTAACTTTATTTCCTTTTTCAAGGAACTTGCGTGCATTGCGAAGTTTTGTGTCAAAGTCACCCTTGTCAATAGTTGGACTCAGACGAACTTCTTTCACAGTAACAACACTTTGTTTTTTACGTTGTTCTTTTTGCTTTTTCTGGTACTCAAATTTGAACTTACCGTAGTCCATAATTTTAGCAACAGGTGGTTTTGCTTGGGGTTGAATCAATACTAAGTCAACATTTGCACTATCAGCCAATGCTTGCGCTTCGCTGAGTGGCTTGATGCCTAGCTGTTCTCCCTCAAGACCGATCAAGCGAACTTCACGTACACGAATTTCATCATTGATGAATAAGTCTTGCTTTGCTATGGTTTTCACCTCTTTTTTATTATTAGAGAAAAACAATAGCGGACTCGTAATGATACAAGCCCGCACGTTATGATAGCGTTTCTTAGAAACTTTTCATCCGTAGGGCCAGGCAACTTGATGTCACAAGGCGAGAAGCTCTCACTTCTGCTTTTCTCAACTTTTATATGATACCAAGTTTTCTATTCCTTGTCAAGATAAAAAGTTATTTTTTCAAAAAAGTTTATCTATTTTATCTCACCGTTTCCATTCGCCAACTATTCCATCCTTTAAAGCGAATGGCTCCTTGCTGGTCAGTTCGGTAAACTTTGCTATTGATATTTTCAATTCGTGTCAAGGTTTCCTGATGGGGGAGTTTGGCACGATTGTTCTTGCCCACTGAAATGAGAGTAAGCTCTGGTTTGAGCTTCTCTAAAAAAGCTGGGCTAGATGAAGTCTTTGAACCATGTTGACCTGCCTTCAAGATATCCAACTCTAAGGTAGGGTATTGCTTTAAAAGTTCCTTCTCTCCCTTCTCCTTCAAGTTTCCAGTAAAGAGAAAGTGCTTATCCAAAAGTTTTCCATAAAGAACCAGAGAATCATCACGATCCCCATCTCCAATCTTCCTTGGAGATAGGACTTCTAAGTAACTGCCAAAAATCGGTAAATTCTCCCCTGCTGTCACACTGCGCACCTTAGTTTGACTTGCTTCTAGTTCCGCTACAAATTCCTTCTGTGTCAGACTTCCTTTTGATACTAAAATCTCTCCAACATGGAAAGCCTTGGTCACCTCCAGTAAATCACCAACATGTTCCTTGTCTGTATTGGTCAAAATCAGCTGGTCAATCTTATCTACTCCTCGACTTTTAAGATAAGGAATCAAGGTTCTCTGGGCATTGCTGGTCGTCGCCTTTTCTTGCCAAGCCTCGATTTTCTTATCAGATTCTGCCTTACCACCTACATCTATGAGAATGGTTTTACCAGTTACATCCCGTAGGAAAATACTCTCCCCTTGCCCAACATCTAGCATGGTAATTTCATTTTCAAGTGGATGCTTGGTCAAGAAAAAGAGCCCCACAATAAAAAGACTGACTCCTGCTAGTCTTTTGATGTTTTTCCTCATGTCATAGACCAAGGCTAATGAAACTAACAGTAGAATCAACAGCCATGCGTTGGGTTGACCAAAGACCAGGGGCCTACTTGCCAGCTGCGATAGCAAGCGAATGACGCCCTCCAACCACTCAAAGACAAAGTTAAACTGAGTGACTGGGTAAACGAAGGACAGAATGAATAAGATGGACAAAAGCGGCAAGAAGACCACATCAAACAGAAAGGAAAAGACAAAGGTCAAAAGGATAGACCAAGGCTGAAATTCTGCAAAATAAAAGGATAGAATGGGCAATATTCCCAAAGAAATGACCAAACTTTCTCTGGCAACAGCCTTGATCCCATCGCCTTCTTTGCTGGTCATGGTCAAGATAAAAGCATAAGCGCAGGACAAGACTCCTCCTGCAGTTAGGAAAAAGTTTGGCATAATGATAAAAAGGACAAGGACCGTCAAGGCAAAATTATCCAAGCCCTTAATACCATGTTGTGCTAGTAACTTTTGCAAGAGACTGCGAATAACAGATGCTGAAAATCCTGTCAGACCTGCATAGATAAGAGAAAAGGGATAAGTTAGCCACTTCAACTTTTCTTGAGTTAAGCCCAATCGCAAGAGGAGTTTCTTAAAGGCATCCATGAAAAAGCCTACCTGCATACCCGACAAGGCAAAGAGATGGATAATTCCAAGACTGGAATAGAGCTCATTCATCTCCTCAAAGTCCGTGTCCAAATGTCCTAAAAGAAGACCTGTCATATAATTGCGCATAGGATCTGGAAAGTGCATCTTGATCCAAACTACAGCCTTTCGACGTAAACTGGACAGATTTTCTCCTATATCCCAACTGCTAATCTTTCTCATTGACTGGATACTCTTGATAGTCAAAGTTTGGTAAATCCCCTGAGTTTTCAGATAGGCTTGGTAGTCAAAGCCACCAAAATTCCTCTGACCTTCAGGCTCTGAAAGTTTTCCTTCTATCTCTATCTCGTGAAGGTCTGTTAAGGCCTGAAAGAGCTCTTTCTCCTCCTCAGACTGGAGTTTATAGTAAACTTGGAAGGTGCGACCCTCAGCCTTGCCCCGAAAGGACAGACTGTCTCCATTGACTTTGATGGTATCTGGTAAAATCCGTACCCTTTCAACAGAATCCACTAGGTTTTGATTAGCTTGTGTCTGTTGCCAAGTTTGAAACAAAAACCAAAAACCAAAAACTCCACAAAACGCTAGAACTTTACCGGCCGATTTCCAAGGAAATTGGAAAAAGAGACAGACAAGCAAAAAAACAAAACCTAGCAGTGCGAGATAGGACACTCCAAAAATGGCATAGTAAAGCCAGAGCAACAGGAAACTCAGATAGATTAGGGGGATAGGGAAATTCTTAATCCACTGTAACATAGTCTTTTAGCTTTTCTATGGTCTTAGCGCCAATACCAGAAACCTTCTTTAATTCATCAACCGACTTGAACTTGCCATTTGCCTCACGATGATCGATAATATCCTGGGCTCGTTTTCCTCCCAAGCCTTTGACCTGCTTGAGTTCTTCCAGACTAGCTTTATTTAGGTTGACCTTCTTATCTTTACTTGTCGAAGCAGTCGTTCCAGAGGCAGTCTGCTGACTCACTGCTTCTTCTCCCTTAGTTGGAACATAGACAAGAGCCTCGTCACTGACTTTCTGTGCTAGATTAAGCGACTTACTATCTGCTTCCTCTGTCAATCCACCCGCCTTCTGAACGGCATCATGAACTCGACTTCCTACTGGCAAATCATAAATCCCTGGCGATTTGACAGCACCTTTGACATCCACTGTGATCAGATCTTGTTCAGGAGACTCTTCCTTTTCTTCCTTCTTGACTTCCTTTTCAGACGATGAATCCTTTGAAACGGCCGAGACTTCAGCTTGCAAGTTTGTTTCTTTCACAGGTGTCTGTGTAGATGGCTTTAGTAGGAAAAATACGCCTAAGGCCAAGCCTAAAACAGCACAGATGACAATGATTTTATACTCTTTGATTTTCTCGATAATTGCTTCCATATTTTCTCCTCTCTTAAGTTATTCGCAAGAGAAAGAAAAAACAGTTGAAAATTTCTTTTCAACTGCTTATTTATTTGCAAAATAGTCTTCTTTAGTCAAGACATAATGAACCCTTGTAATCATTCGACCTGGTTCTTTATTATCCATTCTGGCATAGGGTTCTTCGTGGGAAAAACGCATACCTGATTTCTCCATGACCTTTCCTGATGCGGGATTGTCTTTATCGTGAAGAGCGGTCAACTTGTTCATTCCAATCTGCTCAAAAGCCAGTTCAATCACGGCACGATTGGCTTCTGTCGTCAATCCTTGATTCCAATATTTTTTATTGATAATGTAGCCAATGGCTGCCTTCTTAAGAACAGTATCGATCTTGTGCAAGTCAATGGTACCAATAAACTGACCATTGCTTTTTAGTTCGATTCCCCACCGTCCCAAGGGACTAGCCAAGTAAAACTGAGCTATGTTGTTCTTGGTTTCTTCTAAGCTTTGATTTGTTGGAAAAGTGTAGCGTGTATTTTCTCTGTCTGAGGCATACTCAAACATAGCTTCCGCATCGTCCAAGGTTACAGGTCGGAGCAATAAACGCTCCGTTTCTATAGATGGATACTGGGCAAATTTCACAAATATTGATTCCATACTTTTTCCTCCATTAGAGCTTGATTCTCACTAGTCTAGCATAAATAAATTTGGATGACAAGTTTTTCTTGATTTTTGAAGCGGTTTCATATACAATAAAACCATCACATTTTTGATTTATGGAATGGAATGTGACAACCAAAACAATCCGACAATTGAAAGGTAGGTTATCTCTATGTTAATCGGAATCCCAAAAGAAATTAAAAATAACGAAAACCGTGTCGCCCTCACACCTGCTGGTGTCCATAGCTTAGTTTCTCGTGGACATCGAGTCCTCATCGAAACAAATGCTGGTCTCGGTTCAGGATTTACTGATGCTGACTATCAAAAGCAAGGAGCTGAGATTGTCGCTACTGCTGCTGAAGCATGGGCTGCCGAGTTGGTCGTGAAAGTAAAAGAACCACTAGCTTCTGAATATGGTTATTTGCGCGACGATCTTCTTCTCTTCACCTACTTGCACATGGCCGCTGCGCCAGAATTAGCAGAAGCTATGTTAGCAGCCAAAACAACAGGAATTGCCTATGAAACTGTTCGTGACAATCAAGGACAACTACCGCTCCTCGTTCCTATGAGTGAGGTTGCAGGTCGTATGGCTGTTCAAATCGGAGCTCACTTCCTTACTAAGCAAGCTGGTGGTTCTGGTGTCCTACTAGGTGGTGTACCAGGTGTTCCAAAAGGAAAAGTAACCATCATCGGTGGTGGTGTCGTCGGTACACATGCTGCCCGCATTGCCCTTGGTCTTGGTGCTCAAGTGACTATTTTAGATATCAGCGCTAAGCGTCTCTCAGTTCTAGAAGAAGTCTTTGGAAACCAAATCCAAACTCTTATGTCTAATTCATTCAACATCGAAGCAAGTGTGAGAGATGCTGATGTGGTGATTGGTGCAGTTCTCATCCCTGGGGCCAAAGCACCGAAATTGGTGACAGATGAGATGGTCAAACAAATGCGTCCTGGCTCTGTCATCGTTGACGTTGCCGTTGATCAAGGTGGCGTTATCGAGACAGCTGACCGTGTGACAACACACGATGAACCTGTCTATGAAAAATACGGTGTTCTCCACTATGCCGTTGCCAATATCCCTGGTGCGGTTGCCCGTACTTCTACTATCGCCCTAACCAATGTCACTCTTCCTTATATCGAAGCTCTGGCTGGCAAAGGATTCGCACAAGCAATTGCTGAAGATGAAGGCTTGCGTCAAGGTGTGACCACTTATCAAGGTTACTTGACCAGCCTCCCAGTTGCTCAAGGTCTCGATAAAGATCACACGTCAATCGACGAACTTGTTTAAAGCTATACACTCATTAAAAAAGAGCAGTTCAAATCTGAACTGCTCTTTTGCTATTCTGTTTCTTGGTTATTTTCTTCAACCTTAACTGGAGCTGGTTCATAAGCTCGAATAATCTGAGCGACAACCGGATGGCGAACCACATCCTTGGCTGAAAAATGAACAAAGTCAATTTGGTGAATATTCTTGAGCTTTTCTTGAGCATCAATCAAACCGGACTTAACATTGCGTGGCAGGTCAATCTGACTGATATCTCCATTGACAATCATCTTCGAATTAAAGCCTAAACGAGTCAGGAACATCTTCATCTGCATGATGGTCGTATTTTGTGCCTCATCTAAAATGACAAAAGCATCATCCAAGGTCCGACCACGCATATAGGCAAGGGGCGCGATTTCGATAATTTCACGCTCCATGAGACGGGTCGTTTGGTCTTTCCCGAGAATCTGGTACAAAGCATCGTAAACAGGTCGAAGATAAGGATCCACCTTCTCCTTGAGATCACCCGGAAGAAATCCTAGACTCTCACCTGCTTCCACTGCTGGACGAGTAAGGATAATCCGCTTGACTTGCCCACGTTTAAGGGCTGTCACTGCCAAGGTCACTGCAAGAAAGGTCTTCCCTGTCCCTGCTGGTCCGATTCCAAAGGTCACATCATGCTGTTTGACACTGTCCACATAAAGCTTTTGACCTAAGGTTTTGACACGGATCGGCTTCCCTGTATTGTCCTTGATAATTTCTTCTTCGTAAAGGGCGACAAACTTGTCGATTTCATCGTTTTTGACCATGCTAATCGCAGTCACCACATCTGGCGTGCCAACGGTCATTCCTCGATTTACCAAGACCATCAAAGCCTGGATAACCTGACGGGCTTCCTCACAGGCAGTCTCTTCTCCCAAAACCTGCACAATCTCCGTACGAGCATGAATCACCACATCGAGCTCTTCTTCCATCAAACGAAGATGGCGCTCATTGGAACCAAAAAGATGGAACAAGTCATCTGGATGACTCAGTTGAATGTCTATTGAATGTTCCTTCAAATAAAGAACCTCTCTAATCCGTTTATTTCTTTTTATTATAGCAAAGAGAACAATAAAATACTAGCCTCATCTCATTGTCTCTAGTGTTCTAAGTATTCTTGCCAGATGGCGTCAAAGTCTCCTAGGTTAAAAGAGAAGCTGGCATGCTCCTCCAAAAAGCGACTCACCTCATCAAAATCATCTGTATGTTTTGGAAAAGCTGACTCTTCAAAAGCGAGGTCTGCCAAGATGGCTTTAGGGCTATTACTTTTAGGATTGCGCTCGGTCATGAGCCAAGTGTAAAATGATTTTCTCAATTCTTTCTCCTATCAAGAGTTTTTTGATGACACTTTTCTGATTCTTGAAAATTACTGGACTTAGCCTCTGAAACGTAGTGGTTTATAAAATCTGTTTTCGCATCTGTATAGCCGTCTCGATTGTGTTCAAATTTTTTCCACAAACTTAGTTTTAATTCCTGATACGCTTGGGCAATATCTGGATGCTGGCAGAGATAATCTCTAAAATAAATCTCGTCATGATCTCCCGTCATTCGCAAATGTAAATGAAAAACTTTCTCAGCAAATCCCTGCTCTGTATATCCTTTATTTAGCGAAATCCTGTTAGGACTCTCCGACATCACTAGCCACCCATTCTTCACCAATAAATCCCTGACTCTTGCTAAATCCTCTATTCTACCTACTTCTAACAGAATATCAACGATATTTTTGGCCCAAATATTAGGGATAGCAGTGCTACCGATATGTTCTATTCTTTTAATAACATTTGCACCCAATATTTTTTTCAGATTTGCTTTTTCCGATTCATACCAGTCTTTCCACTCTGGCTTGTGCTCTACTAAAAAAATCGGAAAAAGTTGCCAGAGTTCCTCTAAACTCATTTCTTCAAGTTTCTTTATCATGTCTATAAGGCCTAAATCAACTCTGTCCCAAACTGATCTTGCTTGATTTTGCCAGCCTTCATCAAACCACCGAGTGCTTTCTTGAACTGACCTTTAGAAATGCCAAAGGTTGCTTTGATGTCCTCAGGGGATGACTTATCATTCAAGGTCATAAATCCGCCATTGCTTTCCAAGTAAGTCAAAATCATCTGGGCATCATTTTCCAACATCTCAAAAGAACGTGGTTTGAGAGAAAGATTAAGAGTGCGATCAACCTCGCGGAAACCAATGACACGCGCATCTAACACTTGCCCCAAACGTGGCTCTGCGTAGCGCTCACTTGGGTGAATGAAACCAAGCATGTTATTCTCTGGTAGGTAAACAAAGGTTCCTGACAGCTTGAGACGGTAAACAATGGCTGGCCAGTTTTGATTCTGCATGTTGTTGTAAGCAGGACGAGCCAGACATTGGAAGTCTTCCTGATACGCCAAGAGTCCCCAGATTCGGTCTTTCTTGTCCACTTCAAGGCGGATATAGAGTCGGTCACCCTTCTTAGGCCAGAGTTCTTTAAGCTCTGGAAGAATATCGAGTGACACAACGATTTCCTTATCGGGCAGACCTGTATCCACAAAGACACCCAAGTCTTTACGAACTTCCGTTACGGTTCCCCAACCAAATTGGTCCTGAGTTGCAGTCACTTCTAATGTTGTCAGGCGGAGTTTTTGCTTCATATCCGTGTAGGCAAAACCTTTGACCGTATCCCCTACTGTATGTTGGCCTTCTTCCTTGGCAAGGGCGTAAGTCTGACCATCCTTTTGCACAAAGTAAAAACGGTCATTTTCATCGATGATGAGTCCAACGATAAAACTTGCAAGATTTGTGTTCATATTTCCTTCTTTCGAATAAAACTCAGCCAGCAATGCCAACTGAGTTTTTCTGTTTATTTCTAGACTTCCAAGATTTCTTTTTCTTTATTGGCAGTCATGTCGTCGATGTGTTTCACAGCGTCGTCTGTTACTTTTTGAATATCTTTTTCAAGAGTCTTCAATTCGTCTTCAGTTATTTCTTTTGCTTTTTCTTGCTTTTTAGCTTCGTCCATAGCGTCGCGGCGGATGTTACGGACAGCCACTTTAGCATTTTCACCGACCTTCTTCACTTCTTTAGCAAGGTCACGACGAGTTTCTTCTGTAAGAGCTGGGATAACCAAGCGGATCACAGAGCCGTCATTAGCTGGTGTAATACCAAGATCAGAAGCGTTCAAGGCACGTTCGATGTCTTTCAATGAAGACTTGTCAAATGGTGTTACCAACAAAACACGCGCTTCTGGAATAGTAATTGAAGCGATTTGGTTAAGAGGAGTTTCAACTCCATAGTATTCTACGTGGATACGGTCTAGCAAGCTTGCGTTGGCACGACCGGCACGGATACCTCCAAATTCACGAGCAAGTGATTGGTGAGACTGGGTCATTCTCTCTTTTGCTTTTTCTACAATTGCATTAGCCATAATTTTCTTATTCCTTTTCTTCGATATTGTTTGAAACTGTTGTTCCGATATTTTCACCAAATACGACACGTTTGATGTTGCCTGGTTGGTTCATGTTAAAGATAACCAAGTCAATGTCGTTGTCCATAGAGAGAGTTGAAGCTGTTGAGTCCATGATACGAAGACCTTTATTGATAACGTCACGGTGGGTCAATTCTTCAAACTTAACGGCAGTTTTGTCTTTCTTAGGATCGGCATTGTAAACACCGTCTACGCCATTTTTAGCCATAAGGATGGCATCCGCTTCGATTTCAGCTGCACGAAGGGCTGCTGTTGTATCTGTTGAGAAGTAAGGTGAACCAATACCAGCACCAAAGATAACAATACGGCCTTTTTCAAGGTGGCGAAGAGCACGTCCACGTACATAAGGTTCTGCCACTTGTTGCATGGCAATGGCTGTTTGTACACGCGTATCGACACCAACTTGTTGCAATGAATCTGCCATCACAAGAGCATTCATCACGGTCCCAAGCATTCCAGTGTAATCAGCCTGAACGCGGTCCATTCCTGCTTCTGCAGCAGGTTCTCCGCGCCAGAGATTTCCTCCACCAATAACAAGGGCAATTTCGATACCTAAGCTATGAACTTCTTGAATCTCTTTTGCGATTGTTTGAACTGTTTGGATATCAATCCCTACGCCACGTTCACCGGCAAGGGCTTCACCTGATAACTTGATTAAAATACGTTTATACTTGGGGTTCGCCATTTTTACTCTCCTTTTTTTATCCTACCTATTTTATCACAATTTCTAAGATTTTTATAGTATCATGAGCAATTCTTTAAAAAAAATTAGACCGTTAAAAATTCCTCTAAGTCGGCAAGGGCACGCTCTGCAATTTTTTCATAACGAGCTTTTTTATCACGGATACGCTCGCCTTCCAATTCCTTGATAATCCCAAAATTGACATTCATTGGTTGGAAATGTTTGCTGTCCGCATGAGTGATGTAATGAGCTAGACTTCCGATCGCTGTGGTCTCTGGGAAGATAGCTTCACTTTCACCCTTGAAGAGTCGAGCCGCGTTAATACCTGCAACCAAGCCTGAGGCTGCTGACTCAACATAGCCTTCCACACCCGTCATCTGACCAGCAAAGAAGAGGTTAGGCTGTTTCTTAGAACGGTAAGTCTGCTCAAGAAGATTTGGTGAATCCATGTAAGAATTGCGGTGCATAACCCCATAACGAACAAACTCAGCATTTTCAAGACCAGGAATCATTTGGAAGACACGCTTTTGTTCTCCCCATTTGAGGTGGGTTTGGAAACCGACGATATTGTAGAGACTACCAGCCGCATTATCCTGACGAAGTTGGACAACCGCATACGGTGTTTTGAACTCCCCGTCACGAGGGCCTGTGTAGTCGTCTGGATACTCCAAACCGACTGGCTTCATCGGACCATAAAGCATGGTTTTAATGCCACGCTTGGCCATGACTTCGATAGGCATACATCCTTCAAAGTACTTTTCTTTTTCAAACGAATTCAGCGGTGCTTCTTCAGCATTGACCAAGGCTTCATGGAAATCCATAAACTCTTGTTTGGTCATTGGAGCGTTGAGGTAGGCTGCTTCTCCCTTATCATAACGAGACTTGAGATAGACCTTGCTCATATCAATGGTGTTAACGTCGATAATCGGCGCCGCCGCATCGTAGAAATAGAATCCATCCCCATCATTAAGGGCATGAATCTTTTCAGCTAAGGTATCACTGGTCAAAGGACCAGTAGCGACAACCGTAATAACATCCGTCGGCAATTCTGTAATTTCATCACGAACCACTTCAATCAAGGGATGATTGGCCACTTTTTCGGTCACCATTTGAGAGAAACCATCGCGGTCCACCGCAAGGGCTCCACCAGCAGGAACACGTGTAGCCTCAGCAGACTCCAAGATAACAGAACCCAAGCGACGCATTTCTTCCTTGAGGAGTCCAACGGCATTTGTCAAAGCATCCCCACGTAAGGAATTGGAACAAACTAACTCAGCAAAATTGTCTGTTTTGTGCTGAGGAGTTGACTTGACACCACGCATTTCATAGAGTTTAACTGGAATACCACGTTCTGCGATTTGGTAAGCTGCTTCAGAACCTGCCAAGCCAGCACCGATAACATTGATATAAGATTGAGACACGACACTAATACCTCTTTGGGTGGAAACTAAGTCCAAATAAAAACAAGCTACTAGACTATTTGACACCCACAAATCTTTCTAAATTCATGCTTGGTCCATTATACCAAAAAACTAAGTAAAAAGACAGACAGGAGAATTCCTGAATGTCTTTCAAAAATTATTCTTTATTAAAATTGAATGTCTCCCAATTCAGTTTGCTTCCATATTTTATAGTAAAACGTACTTCTGTATTCTTAGGTAGTTTATCGCTTTGAAGTATTTGGGCAAGTAAGTATTCGAAATCAGAATCCGTCCAATTGTCAATATCTTCATTAGTTACTTGTAGGTTTTGTCTTCGTACCTGCTCTATATCAATACGTATTCGAATACTAAAGGTCGAACGATTGTCAGCAACTCTTTTTAAAAGTAGATCTCGATTACGAACAAGCGTCTCTTCATCAAGATTGTTGACTCTACTTGAGTCTAGGTCCTCAATTAAGGGAGTGAGTTCTTCTACATCCGTCTTCAAAATTGCCTCTCTTTTATCTCTCTCTTCAAGACGGGTTTTGGGGTTGCCACTATATTCTTTTTTTGGAACCAAAGAATAATTGGAGTCAAATGAGTCCAATTCAATTGAATTTTTAATATAAAGATTCCTAATCACATCATCGCTTAAATATGTTGAAGTCAAGCTACCACTTTGAAGTAATATATTATAAGCTTCCTCAAGTCGGTCATAGTTGTCATCACCAGAAACATACTCCATTTCTAAACGGTAGACTGTTTTCTTGGAAAAACCAAAGAATTTTTTCTTTTCAACTTCTTTAAGCCTCGAATTGTATTTAAGGACTGGAGTGCTCTCAACATAATCTTTTTCAAAATCCACATAGACATCAACAAATTTCGTATTTCCTTCAACGTAAAACGGAGATCCATAATATCCAAAGGTATCAGCTGTCGAGTATCCTTCTGCTTCTAACCCTGCAGCTTCTACTACAGAACGAATGTTTGAAATAGCTATTTTAGCTAAATCACGATCGACTCTATTGTTACATGCTGACAATATAAATAATGTGAGAATAGGCAACAGTACGCCAATTACTTTCTTCATCACTTTGCTTTTCATTTCTCCTCAAAATAAGCAATCTTATCAAAATACTTATGATTGTTATTTTTGTTTCAGGAAGAAGACAAGGTTCCCAATTTAGTCACTTTCTTGATTTTCTTCCCAATCGTGGTAGGCAGCGTAGAGTTGGCTTTTATTCCACTGGTAGAGTTTCGCAACTTCCTTAATGGCTTGATTTTTCTTCATGCCTTGCTGGATACGAGATTGGATTTCTGAAAACAAGTCCTCCTCGTCCTTTTCCTCCACATCCTGACTTGCGCCTTTAACGATGAGAAGGCATTCACCCTTGAGTGGCGTTTCAGCAATACTTTCTAGTAGCTCTGAAATCTTTCCTCGTTGGTATTCTTCATAGATTTTGGTCAATTCCCTGACCAAGACTACCGAGCGGTCACCGTAGACTTCTAGCATATTTTCCAATGTATCTGATACACGGTGGGGTGATTCGTAGAAAATCTGAGTTTCTGGGTAATCTTTTTTTAAGTCGAAAAATTGCTTTTGCTGGCCTGATTTTCTCGGTAAGAAACCGTAAAAGATATGTGGTTGTGGAGCTAAACCACTGGCAATCAAAGCAGAAATCCCTGCAGAGGCACCCGGAACTGTCACTACTGCAATTTCTTCCTCAATAGCTGCCTTAACCAAATCATGACCAGGGTCCGAGATACTAGGCAGACCCGCATCGGATACCTGAGCGATACTTTGTCCTGCTTTCAAGAAACCAATCAAATCAGGAATTTTTTCCTTGGCATTGTGCTCATGAAAACTGATCTGCTTTGTCGAAATATCAAAATGCTTGAGCAAGAGACCAGTATTGCGCGTGTCCTCAGCAGCAATCCAGTCCACTTCTTTCAAGGTCTGGATGGCACGAAAGGTCATATCGTCTAGATTGCCAATCGGCGTTGCTACAAGGTAAAGCTTGCCATAGGAAGACTGCCCCTTAAAACTTTTTTGAATCTGCATGCCTACTCCCTGTACAACAACTCGTCACAGAACATACATTCCTCGTCCTGCTCTCGGCGTTGTCCATAAAAATCATTACATACGTGAAAACCGTCCTTATAGATTCGACGGACGCTTTCACGAACATGCTTAGCCTTGACGGGAGTATCTGCTTCCACCTCGCCCAAGCGTTCGCGCAACTTACTATTTTCCAAGCGAAGAGCTGTATTTTCCTCTACCAGGCTCTTGAGATTTTTCTTGATGGCTTCCACATCGGCCAAGGTCACCAGTAACTGTTGGGAAAAATCATCCAGCGCGTCAAATAATTCTTTTTTGTCCATAAACCAGCCCTTTCCTTTCTTTATCCTTCATTGAGTTTATATTTCTTTCAAGACCAGATATTCCATAGCATTTTGAAAGCTGACATTAGCCTGCCACATTTTTCTAGCTTCTAGTAAATCTTGTAGAATCTGTCGAATCCTTGCTTGCAAGAGATCCTGCCCACAGAGGACTTCGAGGATTCGCAAGACCTGATCTTGTTTTTCCTTGTCATCTACCAAGCTGGCTAATTTCGCAACTTGCAAATAACTCTCTTTTTTCTTAGCTAATAACCAGGTCAGCAGGCGTTCGCTCTCATCCACCAAGGTCCAAAAACTAGCCTGATTGACCAACTTTTCAGCTTCAGCACGTGATTGACAAAACTGGGCTAAGAGAGTTGCTTTTTTCTTGACCAGACCTGCTTGTTCTAATTGATGGATGAGCTTTTCTTCTTGCTTTTTAAAATGGAAAATCTGGGTCCGACTACGGATTGTTGGCAACATCTTTTCCTCATCGCTGGTCAAGAAGAAAATATAAACCTCACTCTGGGGTTCTTCGATGACCTTGAGCAGAGAGTTAGCAGCGTTGGGATGCATTTTCTCCGCCTGCTCGATAATAAAAACCTGCTGCTGACTTTCAATCCCTGCTTGAGAAAACTGACCCACCAATTCCCGAATGCGTTCTGTCTTGATGACCTGATTGACTGGCTTAATCAAGGTAACATCGGGGAATTCTTCCTGTTCAATCAGCTTGCAGTTTCGGCATTTCTCACATGGTAGAACGCCTACTTTATCCGTACAAAAGAGGCTCTTAGCCAAAAACTGCGCCATTTCCAAGCTTCCAAAGAAACCTGAAAAGAGATAGGCGTGATTGAGCTGATCTTGTTCTAGGATACGGACAAAGCGGTCAAACTGGTCTGGCTGCCAAGCTTTTAGTTGTTCTTGTTTCATTTAGCCAAGCCCATTCTGTCAAACAAGACAGCCTTGGTCGTTTCCACAACTTGCTCCAAAGGAAGACTCGCATCAATCTTAACAATGCGATTTCCTTCTTTGTCCAGAAGAGAAAGGTAACCTTGACGAACTTTCTTGTGCAAGTCTAAACCTTCCATGTCCAAACGATTGACCTCGCGGTCACTATTAGCAGCAATGCGAGCCAGTCCTTCTTCCACCTCAATGTCAAAATAGAGGGTCAAATCGGGTTTAAGGCCATCTGTCGCAAAGTGATTGAGCCAATCAATGGCATCAATATCCAAACCACGGCCAAATCCCTGATAAGCAACAGAACTATCGATGAAGCGGTCCATAATGACCAACTTGCCAGCTTCAAGTGCTGGAAGAACTTTTTCCACCAAGTGCTGTCTACGACTGGCAATATAGAGAAGGAGTTCTGTTTTAGGATCCATCTGAGTATGACTTGGGTCCAAAATCACTTGACGAATCTTCTCCCCAATCAAGACTCCACCTGGTTCACGGGTCGTCAGCACCTCTACTCCTTTTTCCTCTAAAATTGGGAGTAGAGCCTCTAAAACGCTGGTCTTTCCTGCTCCCTCCGGTCCCTCAAGAGAGACTAAAAATCCTTTTGACATGTCTAACTCATTTCTTTTTTTCTACCTTCTATTCTATCAAAAAAATAGATTTTTGTGACAATCTTTTTGCGTCTTCTCCATTCAATCGACCATAAAAGAGGCTGGGAGTCATCCAACCTCTTATTTACCTAGTTCTTGTGTTCGTTTATAGGCTTGCTGAACTGCGTCCATGACTGTGCCTCTAAAGGCATGTTCTTCCAGACTTGCTACACCAGCAATAGTCGAACCTCCTGGGCTGCAAACTTGGTCCTTCAAAACTCCAGGATGTTGCTGGCTTTCGAGAACCATTTGTCCAGCGCCGACTACTGTTTGGGCTGCCATTTTCAAAGCCATTTCTCGGGGCAATCCTGTCTGCACACCCGCATCTGCTAAAGCATCAATAAAAAGGTAGACAAAGGCTGGTCCACAACCTGCAAGACCTGTCGCCGCATCAATTAAGCCATCTCCCAGCTCAACCAAAAGGCCAGCCTTGGCTAAAAGCTGACAAAAGAGTTCCCTGTCCTCAGCACGACAATTTGCTGACATGGCATAACTAATCACTCCTTGGCCAATAGCCACTGGAGTATTGGGCATGATGCGAATGATCCGGTGTTGACTTGGGATAAGACTCGCTAGTTTTTCCAAGGTCAATCCAGCCGCCATGGAAATCAAAAGAAGACTCTCTCGTTTTTCAAGGATGGTCTGGTATTGAGAAAGCAGTTCAGAAAACTGAGCAGGCTTTACTCCTAGAAAAATCACATCTGCTTCTGCAAAAATTTCTTCATTACTGGAAGCCTGACCGCCGAAGTTGGCGATGAAAGCATCTACTTTTGCTTGACTGCGATTGGCAAGGAGAATCTGAGCACCCGACCTGACCTGCAAGACAGCCTTAGCCAAGCTAGCACCCATATTCCCCAAACCGATAAATCCAATCTTCATCTCTTACTCCCTTATCTGTCCGTCACCAGTAACCACATACTTGTAGCTGGTTAACTCTTTCAAGCCCATTGGTCCACGCGCGTGCAGTTTCTGAGTAGAAATTCCCATCTCACATCCAAGACCAAACTGCCCACCATCAGTGAAACGCGTTGAGGCATTGACATAAACCGCTGCTGAGTCCACTTGATCTGTAAAGAAAGCCGCAGTTTCAACATTTTCCGTCACAATCGCATCCGAATGATGGGTACTGTGGGCTTCAATATGCGCAACCGCTTCTTCTAAACTGCTCACAACCTTAACAGCTAGGACATAGTCTAAAAACTCAGTGTCAAAGTCTTGGGCCTCAGCTGCTCGACCTGAAACAAACTGACTTGCTGTGCTATCCAAACGAAATTGAATTGGTTCCAGTCCAGCTTCCTTACGCTCTGCAACCAGAACTTGTTCCAAGCGAGGAAGGAAGCTTGCTGCCTTGTCTTCATGAACTAGCAAAACCTCCATAGCATTGCAGACAGAAGGACGACTAGTTTTGGCATTGTTGATGATGGCTAGAGCCTTGTCTTCATCAGCATCCTTATCTACATAGACATGGACAATCCCAGTTCCTGTTTCAATAACAGGTACGATAGCATTTTCAACCACGGCATTGATCAAGCCAGCGCCTCCACGAGGAATGAGGAGGTCTAGATAGCCCTTGGCCTTCATCATAGCATAGCTACTTTCTCGGCTGGTGTCTTCCACCAGTTGAATCACATTTGGATGAATGGTAGTCGTCTCCAAGCCCTTCTTCAAAGCTGTGACAATAGCATGAGCAGTTTGGTAGGCGTCCTTACCACTACGAAGAACGACCGCATTGCCACTTTTAAGAGCCAAAGCAGCCGCGTCAGACGTCACATTTGGACGGCTTTCATAGATAATCCCAATAACCCCCATGGCCACACGCTTCTTAGTAATAACCAAGCCATTTTCAAGCTGGCTTGTTTCTATGACTTCACCGATTGGATCTGGTAAAGCAACCACTTCACGAATCCCTCTTGCCATCGCTTGGATTCGCCCTTCATCCAAATAAAGACGGTCTAGCATAACATCTGAGATTTTCCCCTTGGCCGCTTCCATATCGAGGGCATTGGCCGCTAAAATCTCCTCAGTAGCAGCCACTAAGTGATCAGCCATAGCTAGCAAGGCTTGGTTTTTCACTGCTTCACTAGCAGTATTGATTGATTTCTTAACAGCCTGTACCTGTTCAAATTGTTCTTGTGTACTTACCATCGTTCACCTCTAAAATTCTGTAAAGAGTAGCTGGATTTCAGGAGTGATGGAAATCCAGTCATCACGGTGAATCAAGACTCCCTTAGCTTTTTGAGAACGGAGCATATCTTCTAGAGCTGAGACGCCAAATTGGACACGTCCCTTTCCAAGAGATTGACCTGTTTCTTTATCTGCTACTGTGACAATATCGTGATAAGAGAAGTTTCCTTCCACTTCTACCACACCCGATAAAAGGAGACTTTTCCCGTTTTTTGAAAGTGCCTCTGCAGCCCCACCATCTACCCAAATCGTTCCCTGACTTTGAGCATAGAAGGCCAGCCATTGTTTCTGAGTACGAAGTCCCTTCTCTTGCGCAACAAAGTAAGAACCATCCTTGGTATCCTCTACTGCCTCAATCAAGGCATCTGATTTCAAGGAGGAGCAAATATAGACTGGCACTCCTGACTCCGTCGCAATAGTTGCAGCTTTGATTTTTGTCAGCATACCCCCAGTACCATTAGACGAACCTGCTCCACCAGCCATATCAATAATCTCACGATTGATAGTCTCGATTCTCTCAAGACGTTTAGCTCTTGGATCTGAGTTGGGATTTCCAGTATAGAGACCGTCCACATCAGTCAAGAGAACTAAAAGGTCCGCTTGGACCATAGCCGCTACCTGGGCACTCAGAGTGTCATTATCACCCACCTTGAGTTCGTCAATGACGACACTATCATTTTCATTGATGATGGGAATTGCACCACGATGAAGCAATACAGACAAGGCCTGATGGGCGTTCTTATAGCGACGTTTATCTACAAAATCATCCTGTGTCAGCAAGATTTGTGCAGAAACGATCTGGCGCATGAGGAGGTTGGTTGTATATTCCTCCAACAAAAGTCCCTGACCAACTGCAGCCGAAGCTTGTTTATCTGCAATCTTGGTCGGACGTTTTTTAAAACCCAAAGCTCCAAATCCAGCGGCAACTGCCCCAGATGACACTAAAATCAACTCATGTCCAGCCTCATGCAGCATAGCCAATTGCTGGGTAATTGCCTTTACTTTACTCCTTGATAAACTCCCGTCTTCATTTGTCAAGGAGGAAGTCCCTACCTTAAAGACGATTCGTTTGTACTTCATATTCTCACTCCGATTCTTCATATTTATCCATTATAACATGAATACTTTAAAATAGAAAAGACTTGAAATGAAAAAGGTTGAGACAAGGCATCTCAACTCTTTTATCTATTCTCAGTTTTACGCAATCTTTCCAGCGTTTCTTTAAAAATCTCTGGAATATCTGCTGTGAATTCCAAGGTTTCACCTGTTCTCGGATGGGTAAAACCTAGAGTCTTAGCATGGAGAAACTGTCCTTGTCCTTTCAAAGTCTTACGAGGACCATAGACTTCATCACCAGCGACTGGATGGCCAATATAAGCCATATGAACACGGATTTGGTGGGTACGTCCTGTTTCCAGTTGCAACTCCACTAAGCTATAATCACCAAAACGTTCCAAAACGTGGAAACGCGTCACTGCCGGCTTCCCTTTAGCAGTCACAGCCTGTTTCTTACGGTCTTTTTCACTACGACCAATTGGCGCTTCAATCACACCACGATCATTGGGAAGATTGCCATGAACAATCGCCCAGTATTTGCGGAGAGACTTCTTGTCCTTAAGTTCTTGAGCAAGTGCTAGATGCGCCTCATCATTCTTAGCAATCATGAGGAGACCCGACGTGTCCTTGTCAATGCGGTGAACGATACCCGGCCGGAGAACACCATTGATACCTGACAAGTCCTTGATATGGTACATGAGGGCATTGACCAAGGTTCCGCTAGTATGACCAGCACTCGGATGCACCACCATCCCCTGAGGTTTGTTAACAACGGCTACATCCTCATCTTGGTAAATGATATCTAGCGGAATATCTTCAGCCACATACTCTAAAACCTCCGGTTCTGGCACATGGTAGGTGACGATATCCCCCTCTTGGACAGTGTATTTTGCTTTCTTGACTAGCCCATTAACCAAAACTTGTCCAGCCTTGATTTGTTCATTCGCGAGACTGCGTGACAATTCTGTCAGATCTGACAAAGCCTTGTCTAGACGTTGCCCACCAGTTTCAATTTTTATTTCCATTTACTTCCTCTTTAAGCATTGCAATCAATAAAACAATCACACCAACTGTCAAATAGCTGTCAGCAACATTGAAAATCGCAAAGTTGATAAAGTCTAGGTGAAACATATCCACCACAAAACCTTGACTCATTCTGTCGATAAAGTTACCCAGACCTCCCGCGATTATCAAAGTCAGTCCAAAAACTAACCAGAGAGAATCCTCCATGTGTTTATGTAGATACCAAATGGCTCCTACCATGACGACCAATGTAATGACAGCAAATAACCACTGCTGATCTTGCAGCATGGAGAAGGCTGCTCCTCTATTTTGCAGGTAGGTCAAGCTAACGAGATTGGGTATCCACGAACGCACTTCACCCAGTGGAATCTGCTGGACAACATAATTTTTGACCAACTGATCCAGCCCAATCAAAAGCAGTACAATGACTGCTACCATTCCTCTTTTTTTCATGATTTCCTCTTTTGATCAAAATATTCTTGCATAACCTCAACGAAAAGAGTCCCAGCTTGACTAAGCTCAACTTCTTCCCGTTTGACATAGACCATGCGATTATCTAGATTATCCTTGAGACGAATGACTGTAATCCCATTAACACTGTCACTATCTAAAAATCCAGATCCAGTCGCATAAGCATCCGTCCGCTCCAAAATACCATTCAAAGTAGCACGGTCCGTCACATTAAACATCTGCGAGCTCGCGCTGGTGTCGACAAAGTTCTCTGAATAGTATAGATACTCATCCTTTTCCTGAGTAAAACGAACGGTTGGTAGATCCGCTAAATCCTCCATGACCAATTCCTCCTTCTGGGCTAAAGGATGCCCTTCACGAAGATAAATGTGAGTCTGGAAAGGAATTAGTTCAATAACTTCTAAACCAAGCTTTTCAACCCGTTGCATGATGCCCTTTTTATTTTGGTTGTTGAGGTAGATAATCCCAATCTCACTATGTCCTTGGGCCACTTCGTCTAATATCTGAACTGTAGTAGACTCAAAAATACGAAAGTTCTTGTAGTCAGGATAACGTTCCGAAAAGGCCGTAATCGTTGGTGGCAAGAAGTCATAGTGCTGGCTGGCAATGGAAAATTCATCTTTTTCTTCCTCAGGGTTGGCATAATGATTTTGAAAAACATCAAAGCCTTTAACTAACTCCTGCGCTTTCTCATAAAATTCCATACCACGACGGGTTAAGAAAGTCCCCGAACTCGTCCGACGGAAAATCTTAAACCCCAGCTCTTTTTCCAAATCGCGCACAGAAATAGACAGACTTGGCTGACTAACATACATCTTTTCAGCAGCTTCACGGAAAGTACCGCTATTGGCAATAGCAACAACATAGCGTAATTGTTGAATATTCATCTTCTACCCCCAACTTCTCTATCTGTTCATTATACCATATTTCAGAATTTTTCCAAAAAAGAAAAAAGTGTCCATCGCAAGTTTAAATCTAACTATTCTCTATTAAATTCAAAATGGGTATCAAAACAAAAAAATAGGCTCTCCGAGAACTCGGAAAGCCTTATTTAATGCTACTTCTAGCTTCCTCGCCTTAAAATACCAAGGCTCGGGATAAAAAGGTTTACTGGACCTTTTTATTTTGCGATTGGGTAAACAGAAACTTGTTTCTTATCGCGACCTTTACGTTCAAAGCGTACTACGCCTTCAACTTTAGCGAACAAAGTATCGTCTCCACCACGTCCAACGTTTACACCTGGGTAGATGTGTGTACCACGTTGACGGTAAAGGATTGATCCACCTGTTACAGTTTGTCCGTCAGCTGCTTTAGCTCCAAGACGTTTCGCTTGTGAATCACGTCCGTTTGATGTAGAACCTCCACCTTTTTTGTGGGCGAAAAGTTGCAAGTTGTTAAGAGTCATTTTTAACATAATGTTTTCCTCCGTGTTAGTTTTCTGTGATAACTCTGGTTTGGACGAACTCAGAAGAGTTCTCCGATAAGTTTGCCATACCTAAGAAAAATGATTCGAAGAATAACTGGGTCATTTCTCTCTGGTGTGAAGGAAGATCCGCTGGTATTTCAACCTTTAGATAGCCACCTTCATCTTCGTTTAATTCTAAGATTGGTTCGTAGCCTGCAAATTTCTCAATGGAATTGACAAAGTTAATGGCAAGCGTAGAAACCGATGCACACACGACATCTAAGCCGTATTCGCCACTTTCGGCGTGTCCAGTAATTTCCGCACTCCTCAGCTCGCCATCTTCGGCTCTCTCAAAGACTGCTTGTATCATGTGTTCTCCTTAAAATTAAGCGTTGATCGCGTTGATGACAACTTTTGTATATGGTTGACGGTGACCTTGTTTACGGTGGCTACCTTTTTTAGGTTTGTACTTGTAAGTAACAACTTTCTTTTGTTTTCCTTGTTTTTCAACAGTTCCAACTACAGTAGCTCCAGCAACAAGTGGAGTTCCGACAACAGTGTTTTCACCACCAACAAGAACAACTTCGTTAAAAGTAACTTCTTGACCAGCTTCAACGTTCAATTTTTCAACGTAAACTGCTTGACCAACTTCAACTTTAACTTGTTTTCCGCCAGTTTTGATAATTGCGTATGTGCTCATTATGCACCTCCTATGATTTTTTGGGTTTCCCCGTATTTTTGTGAAGACTCGCCTAGCATCGTGGGACGAACCACTTTATACTCACTATGTGAGCAACGATGTTCGTGCGGTTGCACAGGACTGTGCATAGTCAACTCTTCAAGTATAGCATATCTTCTTTTTTCTTACAAGCGAAATCAATCAAATTTAAGCTTTTTCTTTCCCTTTTTTCCTCCAAAAAGCAAAAAGCATGCTGAAGTAAAAGATACTCATCATAAAAGGAACACCTAGAATTGTCTTCTCTTGATAGTAAATCGTCAAATAAGCTGAGAAAACAACTCCGAAGACAAAACTACTAAGCAAGCTAACAAAAATCAAGCCCTCTCGTAGAAAAGGCGTATGCTTGGTTCGGAAATAATCCCCAAAAGCCAACATGGTTCGTTTAATATTCCCAGTCATAAAGGCATTATTATAGGCGATACCCGAAACTTCTCCAAAGGCTGTTGTCACCAGTCCCATACAAAACGCTAAGGGTGGAACTAGGTAGATATTGTCTACTGACAAGGGAACAAAACCAATGATTATGGATAAGACCGCGAGTGGTATCAAGGACAAAATCGGCTTTTTAACAATTCGAAGTTTTTCCTTATACAATGTCAGAAAAAAGACACCCATCATAAAGGACAACAAGGTCATCACTTTAGCACTGGCGTCCGAGACATTCTGCTGAATGAGTCCTACAGAGAGAAAAACAACATTCCCAGTTTGTCCAGCCACAAGGGTGTTCCCTCGAACGATAAAGGTATAGGCATCGACATATCCTGCACAAAAGGTCAAAAAAAGCGCTAGTCTTTTAGACTGACGAGATATTTTTCTTATTGGTAATAATCTCATTATCTCTCCCATTTCAGTTTCATTTACTCATTTCAATATTGTACCACTTTCTTTAAGAAAAGCGTAGTCCATTTGAAAATTTTTACCATCTGTTGGATAGTCCTTCTTTTCTATGTTATAATGAAGGAAGGATTTAAAGTCGGAAAAGGAGTATTTATGCTTAAATTAGGTGTTATCGGAACAGGGGCTATCAGCCATCATTTCATAGAAGCAGCCCATGCTAGCGGAGAATACCAGCTGGTTGCAGTCTATTCTAGAAAACTAGAAACTGCCGCAACCTTTGCTTCCCGCTATAAGAATATCCAACTCTTTGATCAATTAGAGGAATTCTTTCAGTCTTCCTTTGATGTAGTCTATATCGCTAGTCCAAACTCCTTGCATTTTGTTCAAGCCAAGACTGCCTTGTCTGCAGGTAAACATGTCATTCTTGAAAAACCTGCTGTTACTCAGCCACATGAATGGCTAGATTTGAGACAAACAGCTGAGAAAAATCACTGTTTTATTTTTGAAGCAGCTCGTAATTACCACGAGGAAGCCTTTACTACTATCAAAAACTTTTTAGCAGACAAGCAAGTGCTGGGAGCAGATTTCAACTATGCCAAGTATTCTTCCAAGATGCCTGACTTGTTGGCTGGACAGACTCCCAATGTCTTTTCAGACCGTTTTGCTGGTGGAGCTCTTATGGACTTGGGGATTTATCCTATCTACGCTGCTATTCGTCTCTTTGGAAAGGCCCAAGACGCGACCTATCAGGCTCAACAGCTTGACAATAGCATTGACCTAAATGGCGATGGTATCCTCTTCTACCCTGACTTTCAAGTTCATATCAAGGCTGGAAAAAACATCACTTCCAATCTTCCTTGCGAGATCTACACAACAGATGGAACCTTGACACTCAACACGATTGAACATGTCCGCTCAGCTATTTTTACCGACCACCAAGGAAATCAAGTCCAGCTCCCTATCCAACAGGCTCCCCATACGATGACTGAGGAAGCAGCTGCATTTGCACACATGATTCAGCAACCAGACCAGACACTTTACCAGAACTGGCTGGATGATGCAGGTTCTGTTCATGACCTATTATATATCATGCGCCAGACTGCTGGCATTAGATTTGAGGCAGAAAAATGAAAACCAAACTACCGACTGAATGGCAAGAACTAAGTGACCGACTCGGTTTCCAAGAATTCACCCCCATTCAAACTCAACTATTTGAGCCCATTCTTGCTGGAGAAAACCTCCTAGGAGTGAGCCCAACAGGAACTGGTAAGACCCTAGCTTACCTCCTACCAAGTCTTCTCAGACTACAAAAGAAAAAAGCCCAGCAACTCTTGATTCTAGCACCAAATACAGAACTTGCTGGACAAATTTTTGATGTATGTAAAACGTGGTCAGAGGCTATCGGCTTGACTGCTCAGCTCTTCTTATCAGGTTCAAGTCAGAAACGCCAGATTGAACGCCTAAAAAAAGGGCCAGAAATTCTGATCGGAACTCCTGGCCGTATCTTTGAGTTGATTAAATTGAAAAAAATCAAGATGATGAATGTGGAAACCATCATTCTGGATGAATTTGACCAATTGCTCGATGATTCTCAGATTCACTTTGTAGAGAAAATTACTCACTACGCACCTCGTGACCACCAACTCATCTACATGAGTGCGACGACCAAGTTTGACCAAGAAAAGATTGCTCCAAACACGCGCACCATCGACCTTTCTGACCAAAAGTTGGACAACATCCAACACTTCTACATGCAGGTAGACCAACGTCACCGAGTGGATATGCTACGAAAACTAGCTCATGTTGAGGATTTCCGCGGTCTGGTCTTCTTTAATAGCCTATCAGACCTTGGAAGTGCAGAAGAAAAATTACAGTATCGAGATATCCTAGCTGTTTCCCTCGCTAGTGATGTCAATGTCAAGTTTAGAAAAGTTATCTTGGAAAAGTTTAAGGACAAGCAACTAACCTTGCTCCTTGCAACTGACCTTCTGGCTCGTGGAATTGATATCGATAGTCTAGAATGTGTCGTAAACTTTGATATTCCTAGAGATATCGAAACTTACACTCACCGTGCTGGCCGTACAGGTCGCATGGGCAAAGAGGGCTATGTCATCACTCTCGTAACCCATCCTGAAGAATTAAAAAAACTCAAGAAGTTTGCAAGTGTACGTGAAATTGTCCTAAAAAACCAAGAACTCTATATCAAATAAGGTTGGCCCTCGCCAACCTTTTTCTTATCCCCAAGTAATTTCCAATTGATAGCTAGCAAAGGGATGTCCCTCTTGGTTTTGTAGTTGATAGGCTAGCTCAATCTTTTGCCCATCCAGTTTGTAATGACTCGTTTGAATGATAAACTCCTGCATCCCCATTGGAGTAGGAATATAGGCCAAACTATCACTATCCTTTAGAAAACGCATGATGGTATTGGGCTTTGAGAAACGGGTCATCACCAATTCTTCTTGATGAAACTTGAGAACCACTTTCTCCTTTTCCTCATTATAAAAGAGTAAATAGCTATAATCCCCCTTTTCACGCACTTCCACGTCATAGAGTTGGTCAATGACTTCCAACTGCTCATCAAACTGAATCGTATTTCGCATCCGAATCTTCACATCAAATCCTCTTTCTGTCTCTTGTCCTACTATTTTACCAAAAAGAGCAGGATTTTGCTATAATGGTCATATGAACGAAAAAGTATTCCGTGACCCAGTTCACAACTATATCCATGTAAACAACCAGGTCATCTATGACTTGATCAATACAAAGGAATTTCAACGTCTGCGCCGTATCAAGCAACTAGGAACTTCCAGTTATACCTTCCACGGTGGGGAGCACAGCCGCTTTTCCCACTGCTTGGGTGTCTATGAGATTGCTCGACGTATCACGGAGATTTTTGAAGAAAAATATCCTGAAGAATGGGATCCTGCTGAGTCTCTCTTGACCATGATCGCTGCTCTCCTACATGACCTTGGACATGGTGCCTACTCGCATACTTTTGAAAATCTCTTTGATACAGATCATGAGGCCATTACCCAGGAAATTATCCAAAGTCCTGAGACAGAGATTCACCAAGTCCTGCTTCAAGTAGCGCCAGATTTCCCAGAAAAGGTGGCCAGTGTCATCGACCATACCTATCCTAACAAACAGGTCGTACAGCTCATTTCTAGTCAGATTGATGCAGACCGCATGGACTATCTCTTGCGCGACTCCTATTTTACAGGAGCATCTTATGGGGAATTTGACCTGACACGGATCCTACGAGTGATTCGTCCTGTCGAAAATGGGATCGCCTTTCAGCGCAACGGTATGCATGCCATTGAAGACTATGTTCTCAGTCGCTACCAGATGTATATGCAGGTTTATTTCCACCCAGCAACACGTGCCATGGAAGTTCTCCTACAAAATCTCCTCAAACGCGCTAAGGAACTCTATCCTGAAGACAAAGATTTCTTTGCACGCACTTCTCCACATTTGCTACCTTTTTTTGAAAAGAAAGTTACTCTATCTGACTATCTGGCACTTGATGACGGCGTGATGAATACCTACTTCCAACTCTGGATGACCAGTCCTGACAAGATACTAGCCGACTTGTCGCAACGTTTTGTCAACCGCAAGGTCTTTAAATCCATTACTTTTTCAGAAAAAGACCAAGACCAACTCGCAACCATGAGACAACTGGTTGAAGAAATCGGTTTTGATCCAGACTACTATACTGCTATTCATAAGAACTTTGACCTTCCTTATGATATCTATCGTCCCGAATCTGAAAACCCACGGACACAGATTGAGATTTTACAAAAAAATGGAGAACTAGCTGAACTCTCTAGCCTGTCTCCTATCGTCCAATCCCTTGCTGGCAGTCGCCACGGAGACAATCGTTTCTATTTTCCAAAAGAAATGTTAGATCAAAATAGCATCTTCGCAAGCATTACCCAGCAATTTTTACACTTGATTGAGAACGATCATTTTACCCCAAATAAAAACTAGAAGAGGAAATTTATGAGTATTAAACTAATCGCCGTCGATATCGATGGTACCCTAGTTAACAGTAAAAAGGAGATCACTCCGGAAGTCTTTTCTGCCATTCAAGACGCCAAACAAGCTGGTGTCAAAGTCGTCATTGCAACAGGTCGTCCTATCGCAGGCGTTGCCAAACTTCTGGACGACTTGCAATTGAGAGACGAGGGTGACTATGTCGTAACCTTCAACGGTGCCCTTGTCCAAGAAACTGCTACTGGGCAGGAGATTATCAGCGAATCCTTGACCTATGAGGATTATCTGGATATGGAATTTCTCAGTCGCAAGCTCGGTGTCCACATGCACGCTATTACCAAGGACGGTATCTATACTGCCAATCGCAATATCGGAAAGTACACGGTGCACGAATCAACCCTCGTCAGCATGCCCATCTTCTACCGCACTCCTGAAGAAATGGCTGACAAGGAAATTGTCAAGTGTATGTTTATCGATGAACCAGAAATTCTCGACGCTGCTATTGAAAAAATTCCAGCCGAATTTTACGAGCGCTACTCCATCAACAAATCTGCTCCTTTCTACCTCGAACTCCTTAAAAAGAATGTGGACAAGGGTTCAGCCATCACTCACTTAGCTGAAAAACTAGGATTGACCAAAGATGAAACTATGGCTATCGGGGACGAAGAAAATGACCGTGCCATGCTCGAAGTCGTTGGAAACCCCGTTGTTATGGAAAATGGAAATCCAGAACTCAAAAAAATCGCCAAATACATCACCAAAACAAATGACGAATCTGGCGTTGCCCATGCTATTCGTACGTGGGTACTGTAAAGTATGATAAAATACGAAAACCGCTCAGCTGAGCGGTTTTTTACACTGTTTATATGCCCCCTGCAAACATAATAATATATATCAGTCTTTCTGGTTTGTTGTTATTCATGGTTTTTAAAAAGAGAAAAACTATTAAAAAATATAAAAAAATAAGTTTTTGGGGGCAAGTTTGGGGCGAAAATATTTAGAAATAATTTATCAAAACGCTTGACATCTCGGTTCTCCGTTATATAATATGATTAAGATAAAAATTGAGGTAAAGAAAAATATGAGAAAAGTTATTCAAGAATTACTTAATAGTTCTATTTCTACATCTGCTATTTCACAAGGTGCCGGTGTGCCATGGACTACCGTTTCTGACCTCAGAAAAGGAAAAACAAGCATGGACAAAATGGCACTTCTCACAGCAGAAAAACTTTATGAATTTGCTACAGCTGATAAGCAGTGATTTCCGTCACTGCTTTTATTATTGCAAACAAGAAAGCCCGCAAGCCTGAGCCTGCGGTTACAATTCGAACAATATTTTAGAAAATTTCCTTTCTATTTTTAAAAAATTATTTTGTAGTGATCAATCCGTCAGGCCCGATGTTGAAACTTTCTTTTTCAGCCAATCGGCCATCTTCAAGCATGAGGTGTTGTACAGTTACTTAAATCTTGAGAGTACAAAAACTGAGGATTTCCATAAAGCGAATACAAGCATGTTGTACAGTTACTTAAATCTTGAGAGTACAAAAACTAGCACCTTTGAACACTACTAATTTCACGGGTTGTACAGTTACTTAAATCTTGAGAGTACAAAAACTATCTGTAGTAGTTAGCGCTTGCCACATAAGTTGTACAGTTACTTAAATCTTGAGAGTACAAAAACTACTTGGTACCAAGAGCGACTCTCTTTTGAGTTGTACAGTTACTTAAATCTTGAGAGTACAAAAACCCAGCGCCTCAGATTCCTGTTGTATCACCTGTTGTACAGTTACTTAAATCTTGAGAGTACAAAAACAAGCATTTGGGATGCTATTGTGGCTATCTTGTTGTACAGTTACTTAAATCTTGAGAGTACAAAAACCCATGAAATACCAGGTTTCTCGATATTTTAGTTGTACAGTTACTTAAATCTTGAGAGTACAAAAACGCTTGGTGGTTTTTCTAATTTTTAGATTTAGTTGTACAGTTACTTAAATCTTGAGAGTACAAAAACTGGCTGGATATGAAAAACACATCAGCAACTGTTGTACAGTTACTTAAATCTTGAGAGTACAAAAACACATCATCCGACGGATAACCATGGTACAGGGTTGTACAGTTACTTAAATCTTGAGAG
>NZ_AJRG02000006.1:0-96798 GCF_000298715.2 Streptococcus sp. GMD5S | reverse complement strand
GGCTGGCAAGACTCCAAAAATCATCCCAACGCTGGCTGACACAGCCAAGCTAAAGAGAGCGATTGGGAGGGAAACCCCAACTTCGATACCTGCAATCATGTTTTGAAGCAATACTCCAGCTAACATGGTCATTCCAGCAGCAATCCCAAGACCGATGACACCACCTAGCAAAGTTAAGATCATGGATTCAATCAAAAACTGTACCAAGATATTAGCCCGAGTAGCTCCGAGAGCTTTTCGTAGACCAATCTCCCGCGTGCGTTCTGTCACCGAGACCAGCATGATATTCATGACACCAGTTCCCCCGACAAAGAGAGAGATTCCTGCGATGGCACTGATGATCGTTGTCATAAAACCAAATAGTTGTTGTACCTCTTGGAAGGCGGCAGTTGCATCCGCAACTTGGTACTCCCCTTGCTGAAGACCAGCAATCTCAGTCAATTTTCGAGCCAACTCTGGTCCCAAGGTCTGCGTTAGACTAGTATCATTGACACGAAAGACGATGTTCGAGATTTCATCAGTATTAAAATTGGCTGCGAGAGAAATATTGGTCGTAATTGGAAGACCACCAATCCCAAAGGCTTTAGCAGTTTTAGCTTCATTACTAGTATAAACACCAATCACACGGTAACTAAATTCATTAACAGAGATGATTTGATTAACCGCAGCTTCTGGACTATCAAACAAACTCTTGGCTAGTTCTTCGTCCAGCAAAATCACACTGGCAAATTCCTTGTAGTCTTGCGGTCTTAGACTTCTACCCGCAACGATTTCATTTTCAACTGCGTTCATGTAGGTGCTATTTCCGCCTGTCAGAGTCGCTCGTTCAACTTTCTTATCCTTATAAGATAGGGTGACGTTGGTCGAGTTGGTGACATAGTAGCTGTCTACTCCTTTAAGTTTAGCAGCCTCCTTGACCCAGGATTCTAGTGGTTTTGGTGGTTCAACATGAACATCCTCTTCTTTCCCGCTGACTGTCAAAGCGGATTGTTTCTGCGTAAAGGAACCATCCTTGCTTTTGATAGGAGAGAAAAAGACATGGATATCCTTCTGTGATTTGGTCATGTTTTTATTGACCTGACGAGACATGGAGTCTCCCAGTGCCATGATGACGACGACAGATGAAACTCCGATGATAATCCCAATCATGGTGAGGAAGGAACGCATCTTGTGGGCCATGATGGATGAAAAGGCAAATTTCAGATTCTGCATCTAGTTTTCCTCCTTTTCTACCAGAGCACTGTCTGATGAGATGACCCCATCACGAATGACAATTTGGCGTTTGGCATAGGCAGCAATCTCAGGCTCGTGCGTGACCATGATAATGGTTTTCCCTTCCTTGTTTAACTCAACCAACAGTTGCATAATTTGATTTCCTGTCTTGGTATCCAAGGCTCCTGTGGGTTCGTCTGCTAGGATGATAGAGGGATTATTTACCAAGGCACGCGCAATTGCTACACGTTGCTTTTGACCACCTGATAACTCAGAAGGCAAATGATGACTGCGCTCCGTCAACTCAACCTTTTCCAGAAATTCCTCAGCCAATTTCCGACGTTTAGAAGCCGAAACACCCGCGTAAATCAAGGGCAATTCGACGTTTTGAAGTGCATTGAGCTTGGACAAGAGAAAGAACTGCTGAAAGACAAAACCGATTTGCTGGTTGCGGACCTTGGCCAGTTGTTTCTCTCCAAGACCTGCCACTTCTTGACCTTCAAGATAGTACTCTCCACTAGTTGGTGTATCCAACATTCCGATGGTATTCATCAAGGTAGACTTACCAGAACCAGAAGGTCCCATAATAGCAACAAAGTCACCTTCATGAACTTCTAGATTGATATTTTTAAGGACCTGCAGTTCTTGGTCACCATTTCGATAACTCCTGCAGATATTTTTGAGACTAATTAGTTTTTTCATCAGCCTTCACCTCTTTTCCTTCTTCCAAGGAAGATGTTGGATTACTGATGACCTTGGCTCCGTCTGTCACACCTGAAGTAATTTCTTGGTTGTCTGCGTCCGCATTCCCCAAAGTAACTTCTACCTTCTTCGCTTTTTTCTGGTCGTCAACGACCCAGACATAGTTTTTGTCATTTTCGGTAACAACACTGGTTAAAGGAACAAGGATGGCTTTACTTTTGTTTTTGACTTCAACACTGACTGAGAAACCTTGTTTCAACTCACCGATATCGCTGGTCACATCAACAGTATAAGGGTACTTAGATCCAGTATTTCCTCCAAGAGCTGCATTCGCTGCTTCTCCATTGTTCTTAGGATAATCAGAAATATAGCTGATTTTTCCTGTCCAGCTCTTATCTTGGTAAACCTTCGAAGTAAAGGTAACTTCTTGCCCAACAGAAAGGTTAGCAAGGTTGTATTCAGACAACTCCCCTTTGACTTGCAAGTTTTCATTACTTACGACATGTACTACCACTTGGCTATTACCTGTTGGCGATTTGGAAACATTACGATTAACTTCAACTACAGTCCCTTCTAGTGTACTGAGGACAGTTGCAGCATCTAGCTGAGCTTGAGCCTTGTTGAGTTGAGCAACAGCATCTGCACGGTTATCCTTGGCATCACTGATTTGAGAATCAATAGAAGATACTGAAGAAGTCGCTGCTTGCGCTTGTTCTGGGAGTCCAGCTTCTATTGGAACCTGTGGAGAAGCTGGTGTAGCTGATGCATTCTCACGAGCTTTGTTTAACTCCTCGATATGACGGTCTGCCTTTGCAACTGCACGATCAGCTGCATCATAGGCAGCTTGAGCATCTGCACTGCTGTATTTGACCAAAGCTTGCCCTTCTTCGACCTTGTCCCCGACTGAAACGAGAATTTCATCTAAATCTCCCTTACTAGCATCAAAATAAACGTATTGTTCATTTTTTGCTGTAACCGTACCTGATAAGAGAACCGATGAAGCAACAGAACCTTCCTTAGCAGTAACGATATGAGAGGTTTCCTCCTTGACTGCTGACTGGGAAGGTTGTCTAAAAATCAAAATCCCCGCAGCACCGATAACAATAGCACTGGCAACACCAATCGCTGTGTATAATTGCCATTTTTTTGCCTTCTTATTTCTTTTCATTTTTAAGCTCCTTTATTCTTTTGCCTTACAAAAACCATTATATCAGAAACACCAAGCCCAAACAATGACAGTTCAGATGGAAACAATGACAATTCAGGATCATTATTTCATTCGGTATTCGTTTATTGGATTATTGTGCTAGATATATAATACAATATCTTTTTGAATTTGGCAAGCGTTTTTATAATTTTTTTATCGTAGCAGATTTTTGCATTCAAAAAATAAAAACGATAGAATATGACTATCAAAGCTATAAGGAGTTTTCTATGAGAGAATATGATATCATCGCCATCGGTGGAGGAAGTGGCGGTATCGCCACTATGAACCGAGCTGGTGAACACGGGGCTAAAGCAGCTGTTATCGAGGAGAAAAAATTAGGTGGAACCTGCGTCAATGTCGGCTGTGTTCCTAAGAAAATCATGTGGTATGGAGCGCAAATCGCTGAAAGCCTCCACCACTACGGCCCTGACTACGGTTTTACAAGTTCAGATGTTCAATTTGATTTTGCTAAACTTCGTCAAAATCGTGAAGCCTACATCGATCGTGCCCGCTCGTCTTATGATGGAAGTTTCAAGCGCAACGGTGTTGATTTGATTGAAGGTCGTGCTCATTTCGTTGATGCTCATACAGTCAGCGTTAATGGTGAATTGATTCGTGCAAAGCATATCGTGATTGCGACTGGTGCTCGACCAAGCATTCCAACTATTCCTGGAGCTGAACTCGGTGGTAGCTCAGACGATGTCTTTGCTTGGGAGCAACTTCCTGAATCCGTTGCTATCCTAGGCGCAGGCTATATCGCGGTTGAGCTAGCTGGTGTTCTCCATGCACTCGGTGTAAAAACTGATTTGTTCGTCCGCCGAGATCGTCCTTTACGTGGTTTTGACAGCTACATCGTTGAAGGTCTTGTCAATGAAATGGAAAAAACAGGTCTACCTTTGCACACACATAAGGTACCCGTCAAGCTCGAAGAAACGGAGCAAGGTATTACCATTCATTTCGAAGACGGTTCTAGTCACACTGCCAGCCAAGTTATCTGGGCTACCGGTCGCCGTCCAAATGTAGACGGTCTGGAGTTAGAAAAGGCTGGAGTTACACTCAACCAACGTGGATTTATCCAAGTCGATGAATACCAAAATACAGTTGTAGATGGCATCTATGCTCTTGGAGACGTTACTGGTGAGAAAGAACTGACCCCAGTAGCCATCAAGGCAGGACGTACCCTATCTGAACGCCTCTTCAACGGGAAAACAAACGCCAAGATGGACTACACGACTATCCCTACAGTTGTTTTCTCCCACCCAGCAATCGGAACAGTCGGTTTAACTGAAGATCAAGCCATCAAAGAATACGGCCAAGATAACATCAAAGTCTACAAGTCAAGCTTTGCATCAATGTACTCAGCCGTTACAAGCCATCGTCAAGAATCTCGCTTCAAACTCATCACTGCAGGTACTGACGAAAAAGTTGTTGGCCTACACGGACTTGGTTACGGAGTGGATGAGATGATTCAAGGATTCGCTGTTGCTATTAAGATGGGAGCAACCAAGGCGGACTTTGATGCTACAGTAGCAATCCACCCAACCGCTTCAGAAGAATTTGTGACCATGCGCTAATTATCGCAAGAGACCTCTTGAGGTCTCTTTTTACTTGCAAAATCGGCCGTTACAAAATTGTTACCTTGATTCCAAAAATAGGTTGACTTTTGTTTCTGAATTAGTATAATAGTTACTATAATTTTGAAAAGAGGTTAACAGTTTTGAAAAAAGCTCATATCTATGCTATCCCTGCTATAGGTGCTGCTCTCATCGCCGTATTGGCACAAATCAGTCTCCCTATCGGTCCTGTCCCCTTCACTCTGCAAAACTTTGCGATCGGTCTGATTGCTACTGTTTTTAGACCCAGAGAAGCTGTTCTATCTGTAGCTCTCTATCTCTTGCTGGGTGCCATTGGTTTACCTGTTTTTGCAGGGGGAGGAGCTGGATTTCACGTTTTAGTCGGCCCAAGTGCAGGCTATCTTTGGTTCGACCTTGTCTATGCTGGACTTACATCTTATCTCATCCATCAAAAAAGTAGCTACATTCGCATTTTCCTAGCCAACCTCTTGGGCGATTCACTCGTCTTTGTCGGAGGTATTCTCAGCCTCCACTTCCTTGCCGGGATGCCATTTGATAAGGCACTAGCTGTCGGTGTCCTTCCCTTTATCCTCCCTGATCTTGGTAAGATTATTGCCATTAGTTTCATTAGTCGTCCCCTACTCGAACGATTGAACAGCCTTCCATATTTTTCAAGATAAAAGAATAGTCCAGAACAATTGTTCTGGACTATTTCCTTTCTAAGAATCAACTGTACACTATTTAGCTACTTGACTATTCTTATACCGGTATGAATATTAATCGTTTTATTCTTCAAATTACAGCTATTCACGATATGCAAAGTAGAAAAGTATTCTAATTGATTCAAACCAAATAAGCTTCCATTGATTTTGGATTCTTAGCAATTGTATACTTTTCAGAAAACGCATTTTCAATGATTGAGCTATATTTTATAAATTATTTGTGATACAATAGAGCTACCTAAAAGATTCAGAAAATTTAATGTTCATTGATTGTTTATATTAACTTGAACATTCTGATTTTTCTTCATTCAAAAATAACTGTAAATAATTATAAGTAGAAAGGTAATTCTATGGCAAAGAATACTCGTGAGCTAATCATTAGAGCTCTCATCACACTAGCTAAGAAAAATCCTCAGCGTAGTTCCTTTACAATGACTGAAATTGCTGCTGAAGCTGGTATTTCACGACAAGCGATTTATCAAAAGCATTTTAACAACTTTGAAGATATTATCGAATACATTCACGAAGAGACCAATCAGCACTTTTTTAACGTCTTTAATAAGTACTGCCCTAGCAATGATGGAGATCCTATCAGCTTTTTAGCAGACCATATACTTCCTCTCATATACGAAAAAAGGGAAATTGTTAACACCTTGTATACCACACAAGTCGACCCATGTTGGAAGGAATTTCTGCGTGGAACATACTCAGAGTGGGTACTAAAGAATGTCAATTACCAACTGAAATATAATTTTAATAAAGAGGACATCGCTTATATCATTACGACCATGGCAATCTCTTTCATTGAAGTCTGGATTCGTAAGGATGATCCAACACCACCTGAAGAGTATAGAGAGACTTTTATTCAATTGTCTAAAACTTCTCTGTGTGACTATATTGTGTCCTAAAAAAAGAATCTTGAGTTGCACTCAAGATTCTTTTTATTGTTGCCCTTTAAAGGCATCGACCATTACCTGAAATTCTTCATTGGAAAGCGTGATTCCTTTGCCCATTTTGGTATGGTCTGGGCTCCAAGCGCGAATGTCAAACTTTGCAGGGGCACCATTAAAGCTAACGCGATTTAGTTCTTTTGTCCATCCTTTGTCATTTTCAGACAAGGTGAGCAAGTGTTCTTCGATTTCAAATGTAAATTCTGCCATTTTAACTCCTTTATGTGATATGCTTTCTATAGTCTATTCGTAAAAATCTTGTGGTTTTTAGGAAAATTTTATATAATGTGGATATATAAGAAGGGAGGATTCTATGAGACAGACATTCAAACTAGTTCTAGATAAACTACATGGTTTTCTCAATGGGAATGATGATCATCCTCAAATCGAGGATAACTCCCTCACTGCTATGATTGAACAAGCCATCCAAAGAAAGACGGCTGTTCATGTCATACTTGCTGAGACAAGTTTTACGGGTGATATTGTTAAACACGATGCTAATCGCCAACAAATTATCGTCAAAAATTTTTCAAAAAACGTGACCCGAATCATTCGTATCAGTGATATTAAACGACTTCGTTTTGTTCCCTCAACCGTACAAAAAGCTCAGAAAAATCTATTTAAGAAAGAGTGAGATGTTCTTTGCATCCCACTCTTTTTCTTAACGAATTTGTTCAAAATGAAGATGAACAGCGATATGGTCGCCATAACCACTTCTCTCCAAATCGCGTTGCAAGCGATAAGAGATATAATGTTCTGCGATTGTAATGTAGCCAGCTCCAAGCAAGCGGTGCTCAACCATTGACTGGATCATGCTGATAGTGGCACGTTCTACTTTTGCTTCTTCCAAGTCCAAAACGACTTTTTTAGTAACTTGAGCTAAGTTTTGACGTAGGTCATCAGTCAAAACATAAACTGTTTGGGCTGCTTTTAGAACAGCTTGGTAAATTTTATCTGGATCAAATTCAGCAATTTCTCCATTACGTTTGATTACTTGCATAAGGTTCTCCTTTATTCTTTGTTTTCTTTGATTTCAGCCAGCATCTTTTCTTCTTCGGCTGTCAGTTTATAGTTTTCTAGCAGGTCAGGTCTGCGTTCGTAGGTTTTCTTTAGACTCTCATACAGCCGCCACTGGCGAATCTTTTCATGGTGCCCACTCATGAGCACATCTGGCACGACCATACCTCGATAGTTATAAGGGCGAGTGTACTGAGGATATTCGAGAAGACCCGAAGAAAAGCTATCATCCTGGTGACTAGACTCCTTACCAATCACTTCCGGTATCAATCGCACAGTCGCATCGATCATGGTCATGGCCGCCAATTCTCCTCCAGTCAAAACATAGTCTCCTAGGGAAATTTCATCAGTTACCAAGGTCTTGATGCGCTCGTCATACCCTTCATAATGACCGCAGATAAAGATTAGTTCTTCCTCTTGAGCCAAATCCTCAGCATAAGTCTGATCAAACTGCTTTCCAGCTGGATCGAGGAGAATGACGCGCGGATTTTTCTTTTCAATAGCATCAAAGGCATCGAAAATGGGTTGAGCCCTTAGCAACATCCCCTGACCGCCTCCGTAAGGTTCATCGTCAACATGACGGGCCTTTTCAGCATATTCTCTGAAATTATGATACTGGATATCCAAGAGCCCTTTTTCTCGAGCCTTCCCAACAATCGAGTGTTCCAGCGGAGAAAACATCTCAGGAAAGAGGGTTAAAATATCAATCTTCATCATCTAGTCCTTCTAAGATTTCCACTTCGACCCGCTTGTTTGGAATATCAACATTGAGAACTACTGGCGGAATGTAAGGTAAAAGCAAATCTCGCTTACCTTTTCGCTTTACCACCCAGACATCGTTGGCTCCCGGTTGTAGGATTTCCTTGATAGTTCCTATCAAGTTATCACCCTCGTAAACATCCAAACCGATAATCTCGTGATAATAGAATTCTCCATCATCTAGATCGTTCAAATCTTCCTCGGCGACCTTGAGACTATAGCCCTTGTACTTTTCAATCGCATTGATATGGTACATGTCTTTGAATTTGATAATGTCAAAGTTCTTATGCTTACGGTGACTTGCGATGGTCACTGTTTGGACAAACTGGTCTTTATCATCAAATAAAGCCAGCTCTGCCCCTTTTTTAAACCGTTCCTCAGCAAAATCCGTCACAGACAAGACTCGCATCTCACCTTGTAGACCCTGCGTATTGACGATTTTCCCAACATTAAAGTAGTTCATCTTGTCTCCTGTATCTATTTCTATCCTTTATTTTATCACGTTCCAGGGATTTTCACAAGTTGGAGAAAATCAGCTATAATCCCAAAATTGCTAGTAGTTTCCTCTTTAATGTTAATTTATATTTAAAAGAAGAAATATTTATATTCCCGTTATACATATTACTATAAAATGTATACTCCCCAATTTGACCTTGACTTGTCTTCCATTTCATTCTTAAACTAGGTATAGTCTCAGGTAAATTTGTATAAATCAATAAGCATGTATAATTTTTTAAATTTTTGACTGTATGTATTTTATCTTGAACGACTAAACGATTACTTTTTGAATCATAGATTAAAGAATAAAATTCTACAATTTCAATATCAACTTCTTTTGGATAAAAAATCAAATGGTTATAATGTTTATCATTTTTATTATGTTTAAACTCATAAACATGATGAAATCTCGTATGTAAGTAAGGAATCAAATTCGATTGGTTTAATTGCCTGAATTTCGATATTATTAATATAGGCCTTATTCTGGAAACTAATTTTTAAAATTACACCTATAAAAGTCGAAATCTGTATAATTCGTAATAACCAATCAATATACATCGCCCAGTCTATTTTTAAAAAATAATCAGTGTTCAATATTTCTCAAATCTCCCTTCAAAAATCCTTCCAAATCTCTTTCATGCTGATACTTAATGGCAGACTTCTTATCTTTGTCAAAGATGGTTTTGGTTAGGTCAATATCGTTGATGGCCGCAATTGCAACCGTATAGTGAATGATATCTGCCAGTTCTTTGGCTAGTTCCTCGTTTGAGTCCTGAACGCCCTCTTTTCGACCAGAGCGCCCATTCAAGACCTCAGCTACTTCTCCGACTTCCTCCACTAGTTTGATAAAGAGGCCTTCCTCAGTTCGAGACTGTTGGTAATGTTCGAGTAAGTAAGCTTGTAATTGTCTAAAGGTTAAATCCTTCATCTTCTCCTCCACAAAAAAGCGAGACATCTGTCCCGCTTTCTTTATTTTTCATCGATAACGATTCTTACTTTCTTGTCTTCAGTTGGGACAGAGTAGACAATCGTTCTTATCGCTGAGATAGTGCGACCCTTACGACCGATAACACGACCGACATCGCTTTGGTCAAGATCCAAGTGATACTCCAAAAACTCTGGCGTGTCTTCGATCTTGATAGTTAAGGCATCAGGGTGTGAAATCAAAGGTTTCACAATCGCAATAATGAGATTTTCAATCGTATCCATCTGTCAACCTACTTTAAACTTATTTTGAGAATTTAGAATCGTGGAATTTTTTCAATACGCCTTCTTTTGAAAGGATGTTGCGAACTGTATCTGAAGGTTGAGCTCCATCAGCCAACCATGCAAGAACGCGGTCTTCTTTCAAAGTTACTTGGTTTTCAGCAACAAGTGGGTTGTAAGTCCCAACTGTTTCGATGAAACGTCCGTCACGTGGTGAACGTGAGTCTGCTACGTTGATACGGTAGAAAGGTTTTTTCTTAGAACCCATACGAGTCAAACGGATTTTAACTGCCATTTTTTAATGTCTCTTTTCTTATTTTTTTATTTCGGTGAAATAGCTGAGCTATTTAGCACATGTTCTATTATAGCAGATTTCTGACAGGTGTCAAGAAAAAAACTTGACAGAGTCTTAATTTTTTTAACTACTAGAAATTTTTAGTAAAATCTTTTACATTTGAAATCAAACTCCTTTTAAGGTACAATGGTAGAAATGAATTTTTGAGAGGTTAACAATGAAAAAACTAGCAACCCTTCTTTTACTATCAACTGTAGCCCTTGTTGGATGTACTAGTATCCAACGTGGTCTCCGTGGTGATGAATATGTCGACTCTAGTATCTCTGCTGAAGAAAGCTCAAAAGCAGCTGCTCAGGCTGCCAAAGATTTGAATGACGCTTTGACAAATGACAATGCCAACTTCCCTCAACTTTCTAAGGAAGTTGCTGAAGACGAAGCTGAGGTCATTTTACACACAAATCAAGGCGATATCCGCATCAAACTCTTTCCAAAACTAGCACCTCTTGCGGTTGAAAACTTCCTTACTCACGCTAAGGAAGGCTACTATAACGGCATCACCTTCCACCGTGTCATCGATGGCTTTATGGTTCAAACTGGAGATCCTAAGGGAGATGGTACAGGAGGCCAATCTATCTGGCATGATAAGGATAAAACGAAGGACAAGGGAACTGGTTTCAAAAATGAAATCTCTCCTTACCTATACAATATCCGAGGAGCCCTTGCTATGGCTAACACTGGTCAACCAAACACCAACGGTAGCCAGTTCTTCATCAACCAAAATTCAACAGATATTTCAGCTAAACTCCCTACAAGCAAGTATCCAAAGAAAATCATCGAAGCCTATAAAGAAGGTGGAAATCCAAGTCTAGACGGCAAACACCCTGTCTTTGGTCAAGTCATCGATGGCATGGATATTGTTGACAAAATTGCCAAGGCTGAAAAAGATGAGAAAGACAAACCAACGTCTGCTATCACCATTGATAGTATCGAAGTGGTAAAAGACTACGATTTCAGCAAAAAATAAGCCATCAACAGATAAGGAGACGATGACATGATTTTATTTTGGGGTTCTAAAGGTTATCAGAAAGATTTGGGACATACGCAAACAGCGATCGAATGTGGTCACTGTAACAATGTCGACACATGGGAGATCGTAGAAACTGGACGCAAATTTACCCTCTACTGGATTCCACTTTTTCCTTATGGTAAAAGTTACTTCGTTTCTTGTCCGATTTGCCACTACGGTAAAGAAATTGAGAAATCTGAAGTTGAAAACTATTTAAATTACTAGTCAAAAAAGCCAAGTCATTTCGACTTGGCTTTTTTAGCACCTTTAAGTTAGCTTGTTAAAGTCCCAGATTTGGTCCATCCAGCCTTCATAAAAGTCTGGTTCGTGGCAAACCATTAGAATACTTCCTTTGTATTCTTTAAGCGCCCGTTTGAGTTCATCCTTGGCATCTACATCCAAGTGGTTGGTCGGCTCGTCCAGCACTAAGACGTTATTTTCACGGTTCATCAAGAGACAGAAACGCACCTTGGCCTGTTCCCCACCTGACAAGACTTGAATTTGACTTTCGATGTGCTTGGTTGTCAAACCACAACGAGCAAGGGCCGCACGAACTTCTGCCTGATTGAGTGCAGGAAAGGCATTCCAGACAGCTTCAAGAGGGGTTTGACGATTGCCACCTTCTACTTCTTGCTCAAAGTAACCAAGTTCTAGGTAATCACCGCGTTCAACTTCCCCAGCGATTGGCGGAATAATGCCCAAGAGAGACTTCAAGAGGGTTGTTTTCCCGATACCATTTGCCCCGATAATAGCAACCTTTTGATTGCGTTCAAAGGTGAGGTTTAAAGGCTTAGTCAGAGGACGGTCATAACCAATCTGCAAGTCCTTGGCTTGGAAGATAAAACGCCCTGGCGTACGAGCTGTTTTGAAATCAAAGGATGGTTTTGGCTTCTCACTTTGCAGTTCGATAATATCCATCTTGTCGAGTTTCTTTTGACGGGACATGGCCATATTACGCGTTGCAACACGCGCTTTGTTTCGAGCCACGAAATCCTTGAGGTCTGCAATCTCTTTCTGTTGGCGTTCGTAGGCTGCCTCCAGTTGAGATTTCTTCATAGCATAGACTTCTTGGAACTGGTAATAGTCACCAGAGTAACGCGTCAGCTGTTGATTTTCCACATGGTAGACGATATTGATTACGTCGTTGAGGAAAGGAATATCGTGCGAAATAAGGACAAAGGCATTCTCATAGTTTTGGAGATAACGCTTGAGCCAGTCAATGTGTTCAGCATCCAAGTAGTTGGTTGGCTCGTCAAGCAACAAAATATCTGGTTTTTCAAGGAGGAGTTTAGCCAAAAGCACCTTGGTTCTTTGTCCACCTGATAAGGCTGTTACATCTGTATCCATGCCATAGTCCATGACACCCAGAGCACGCGCTACTTCATCAATCTTAGCATCCAAAGTATAGAAGTCACGACTCTCCAAACGGTCTTGTAGTTCGCCAACTTCTTCCATGAGCGCGTCGATATCCGCTCCGTCTTCAGCCATTTCCATATAGAGGTCATTGATACGAGCTTCTGCTTTAAATAGCTCATCAAAGGCTGTACGCAAGACATCACGCACGGTTTGACCTTCCTTTAGTACAGCGTGCTGATCCAGATAGCCAGCAGTCACATATTTGGACCACTCCACCTTCCCTTCATCTGGTAACATCTTACCAGTCACGATGCTCATAAAGGTTGATTTCCCTTCACCATTGGCGCCGACTAGACCGATATGTTCTCCCTTGAGGAGACGGAAGGACACATCTTCAAAAATTGCACGGTCACCAAAACCGTGACTTAAATTTTTAACTTCTAAAATACTCATTCTAATTCCTTATCTTGTTTTTATGCAGTCCTTTATAGAGGACCCAAGCCAGATAGCCTCCCAGGGTATTGGTCCACAAATCATCAATCTCAAAGACGCGATTAAAATCAAAGAAAAAGTCTAAGACCAGTTGCGTGCACTCGATTCCTAAACTCAGTAGAAAGCTGAGAAGGATGATTTTTTTGGTTTGTCGCAAGTTTGGGCAGAGATAGATCAGTTGAAAGACTAGTGGGAAAAGCAAGAAGACATTTAAAATGTTCTGCAAAAAGATCCAAAGGACTTGTCCCAAACTAGTCACTTCACCCAGTTTCCAAAAGGAGTTTAAGGGAGTTAAAAGAAAAACCAGGCGTCCAAAAGTTTGAATACCTGGAGTTTCCACTCCTGTAGGAAGTTGAGGTTGGGGAGTAAAACAAAAACAGACAATGCAAAGACTGTAAATAGCCACTCCCAATCTTAAGATTAATTCTCTTTTTTTAGTCATTTTATGGATTTACCGCTGCGACTGCCTTCTGGCGGTCACGTTTCATTGTATTGGAGCGTAATTGTCCACAAGCTGCATCAATATCTGTACCATGCTCTTGACGGACAACACAGTTGACCCCTTTTTTCTTGAGGGTATCGTAGAAGGCCATCACGCGCTCTTTAGGACTACGGCTATATTGGTCATGTTCACTAACTGGGTTATAGGGAATCAAGTTTACATAAGACAATTTCTTGATATTCTTGAGCAATTCAGCCAATTCCAAGGCTTGTTCAACACCATCGTTGACTTCATTGAGCATGATATATTCAAAGGTCACACGGCGATTGGTTGTTTCGATATAGTACTCAATAGCTGCAAAGAGCTTTTCAATCGGAAAGGCACGGTTGATCTTCATGATGCTTGAGCGCAATTCATTATTGGGTGCGTGAAGAGACACAGCCAGATTGACCTGTACGCCTTCATTAGCAAAGTCACGAATTTTATGGGCCAAACCTGAAGTTGAAACAGTGATGTGACGAGCACCGATAGCCATCCCCTTGTCATCATTGATGGTGCGGACGAAATTCAACACATTGTTGTAGTTATCAAATGGTTCTCCAATTCCCATGACAACAATATGACTGACACGCTCGTCCTGACCACGCTCATCAAAATATTTCTGAACCAGCATGATCTGCGCTACAATTTCACCGTTATTAAGATCACGTTGCTTCTTAATCAAGCCTGACGCACAGAAGGTACAACCAATATTACAGCCAACCTGAGTGGTCACACAGACTGACAAACCGTAGTGTTGACGCATGAGTACTGTCTCAATCAACATGCCATCTGGCAACTCGAAAAGATACTTAACAGTACCGTCAGCTGACTCTTGTACGATGCGTTGTTTCAATGGATTTACGACAAACTGCTCATTGAGCTTGGCAATCAAATCCTTGGAAAGGTTGGTCATTTCTTCAAATGACTGGACACGTTTACGGTAGAGCCATTCCCAAATCTGATCTGCTCGGAATTTCTTTTCTCCTTGTTCTAACACCCATTCTTGCATGGCTTGACGTGTTAAACTATAAATAGACGGTTTCATCTCTTCTCCTTATTCTCTATCTATTTCTGACGAATGACAAAATGGCGCTGTCCCTTGTCCTCTTTCTGAGACTTTTGGTCCTTATGACGACGTCTATTTCGCTTATCCGCATTTGGTTTTCTCTTGTTTTGCGAAGGTTTCTTTCCTCTTCTAGGAAGATTCTCCTCTTCCTTTTTACGTATTTTCTTGTCAAATGAAGCACGCTTAGGTGCTTGGTTTTCTAGGACAAAATAAGCACAACCATAACTACAGTACTCCAAAAGATAATCCTGTAAGCGACTGATTTTTTCAATTTTTTCCTCTGTTCGATCGTCTTTGTAAAAACCTCGTAGGCGAAGCTGTTCATTGCTCCAGTCCCCTACGACATAATCAAACTTGGTCAACACTTCTGAAAAGCGCTGATTAAAGACGGTCACATCGAAAGCCTCCTTGATATTTTCAACCAAGGTAAAAGCAATCCCTTCAGTCTCAACTTTATCCCCATTTATCTGAAATTCTGGGCCAGGAAACTTGTTATAATTGTATAATTCAGGTGAAATTTCTTTACGCATAGTCTTCCTTTTCCACGATTACTTAACACTCTATTTTACCATATTTTCTACAAGTTGGCACGAATATCCTGAAAATGAAAAAAGTCTGACGATTCTGTCAGACTTCTGCTTGAAAACCTTAAAAAGAGAAGAACAATTCTTCCCTCCATATTTTATTATTTAGCTGCTGCGTAAAGCTCGTCTACCTTGTTCCAGTTAATCACTGAGAAGAAAGCTTTGATGTAGTCAGGACGCACGTTGCGGTATTTCACGTAGTAAGCATGTTCCCAAACGTCCAAGCCCAAGATTGGTTTTTTACCTTCTGAGATTGGTGTATCTTGGTTTGCTGTTGAAGTCACTTCAAGCTTCCCTTCTTTGTTGACAACCAACCATGCCCAGCCAGAACCAAAGCGTGTTGTAGCTGCTGCTGTAAAGGCTGCTTGGAACTCTTCAAATGAACCAAATGTTGCGTCGATTGCTGCTGCAAGTTCTGCTGAAGGGGCAGTCTTTTCAGGAGTCATCAATTCCCAGAAAAGAGCGTGGTTCAAGTGTCCACCACCATTGTTGATAAGCGCTTGGCGGATATCAGCTGGGATAGATTCTACATCAGCAAGCAAAGCTTCAAGGTCTTCACCGATTTCAGGGTGTTTTTCAAGAGCAGCATTGGCATTGTTGACGTAGGTTTGATGGTGCTTGTCATGGTGCAAGTGCATTGTTTCAGCATCGATGTATGGTTCCAAGGCGTCATACGCGTATGGAAGGTCTGGTAAGATAATAGCCATCTGTAATACCTCTTTTTCTTTCTATAAGAAAATGATAACGCAATCATCCTCTTTTTTCAAGTTTTTTGCTCAATTTGCTTCAGCCGCGATCTGCAAGAGTGCCTTTTCAAACAAGTAACTTTTTTCATAGACACCTGTCTTAATCTGGTAGTCTGTTTCAATCAAATAAGAAATCGCTTGCTTGAGAAAAGCCAAGGAAATCCCTCTCGAATCTCTTAATGCGAACTTGATTTGATAAGGATTAGGATTGCGTCCCAAATAAGTCCCCAGACTGCTTACAATCTGCGATTCCGTTTGACCAGAATCTGATAAGATTTTCACTTGGGTAAAGGTTCGGAACTGTCCTAACATGACAGCTATGAGCTTGATTTCGTCTTCCCCTTGCAGGGTCAAGTCTCTGACCAAGTCACGGGCCTGATCAATCTTCTTAGCTAAAATAAACTGAGTTAAGTCGAAAATATTGTCCTGAAGAGTCTTGGGAATGGCTTCGATAATATCCTTTTCCTCAATCACATCGCCTGGCTTATAAGACTGTAAAAAGAGGAGATTTTTCTGGATTTCGCTAAACTGAAAGCCAGACTTGATGAGTAGATTTTCAAAAGACTTTTCCGCAAACTTCAAACCTTGTTTCTGGCTCCATTTTTGGAAATACTGGCGCAATTCTTGTTCTTTAGCTTCTACTGCATCAAAGACCTTGGCATCACGTTTGAGCAGTTTGACCAATCGTCTCTTGCTATCCAGTTTTCCTTCTGCAAATATCAATAACTTGGTTGTTGGCGAAGGGTTATCAAGGTATGCCTCAAACGACTTGAGCTCATCATCTGCTAAAAAGCGTTTCTTGGCTGTTGTGATATCGACAAAATGGTCTAATATCACGATTTTCTCATCCGCAAATAAAGGGAGACTGACCAGCTCCAACTCTAAGTCTTTATAAGCTACTTCTTTCATATCAAAGTAAGCAAAATTGAGATCAGCTGGATCATAACCAATCTGTTTCAACACTTGACTCTTCATAACTTCAAACTGGCCCTGATCTGTCCCTGTAAATAGATTCAAGCTAGATAGATTTGATAAAGTCAACGTCTGACTGTCTTCAATGGCAAGCATCATCTCTCCTTTCTTCTGATTTTTTATTAAACTTAATCAATATAGCGCAATTTCCCACGGAAATCTTCTAGGCTCTCGTATCCTTTTTCCGCCATGATTGCTTTTAGTTCATTGGTAATGCGTTCAAAAGCACTGATACCTTCTTTGTGAAGAGTGGTCCCTACTTGCACCATACTCGCACCGCAGAGGATATGTTCAAAGGCATCACGACCCGTAAGAACGCCACCCGTTCCGATGATTTGGATTTGGGGATTTAAACGTTGGTAAAAGGCGTGCACATTCGCTAGAGCAGTCGGTTTGATATACTCTCCACCAATGCCTCCAAAACCGTTTTTAGGGCGAATAACGACAGACTCATCTTCGATATAGAGACCATTCCCGATAGAGTTAACACAGTTAACAAATTTGAGTGGATACTTGTTAAAAATAGCTGCCGCTTGGTCAAAGTGGACAATATCAAAATATGGTGGCAACTTGATTCCAAGAGGTTTGGTAAAGTAGGCAAATACCTCTGACAAGATACGGTCTGTTGTTTCAAAATCATAGGCAATCTGAGGTTTTCCTGGAACGTTTGGACAAGAGAGATTAAGCTCTGTCAGTCCTTTGAATTCACTCTCTTGAACTTTTTTCAAGATGGCATGTGTTTCTTCTGGAGACATGCCAACTAAAGATAGGAAGAAAGTTCGGTTTGGCTCTTTTTCCTGCAAGTCCAAAAGATAGTCCAGATAGTAGTCTAAGCCATTATTTGGTAAGCCCATGGAGTTGATAGAACCAAGTGGAACATCCTGGTAGCGTGGCTCAGGATTGCCCTGACGAAAGTCCAAGGTCGCAGTCTTCGTAACAAAAGTACCCGCCGCTGAGTTTTTGACCCCTTCAAGCTCTTCTATCGTCATACAAGCCACACCCGCTGCATTCATCAAGCAATTGTCAAACTCAAAGCCAGCTATTTGTGTTTTCGTTGATACCATGATTCTGATCCTCCAGATTCCTTTTATTTCTAATATTATACCATACTTTAAGATTTTCTCTTTGAGAAACTAATTTCTATATAAAACGTTCGGTTTTGTAAATTGAAAGAATTTTTAGAAAATTTCTGTTTTTTTCTTTACACTCAAAAAAAATTCTGCTATAATGGCTCATGTAATAAAATATAACAACAAAAAGGAGAACGATATGACATCTGCTAAAGACTATATCCAAAGCGTGTTTGCAACTGTGAAAGCTCGTAACGGGCATGAGGCTGAATTTCTCCAGGCGGTTGAAGAATTCTTCAGCACTTTGGAACCTGTATTTGAAAAACATCCCGAGTATATCGAAGAAAACATCTTGGCACGTATCACTGAGCCTGAGCGCGTAATTTCTTTCCGAGTTCCTTGGGTTGACCGCGATGGAAAAGTCCAAGTGAACCGTGGTTACCGTGTTCAATTCAACTCAGCTGTTGGACCATATAAAGGCGGACTTCGTTTCCACCCAACTGTAAACCAAGGGATTTTGAAATTCCTCGGCTTCGAACAAATCTTTAAAAACGTTTTGACTGGACTTCCAATCGGTGGAGGTAAAGGTGGATCAGACTTCGATCCTAAAGGGAAGACTGATGCTGAAGTGATGCGCTTCTGCCAAAGCTTTATGACAGAATTACAAAAATACATCGGACCATCTCTTGACGTACCTGCTGGTGATATCGGTGTAGGTGGACGTGAAATTGGTTACCTTTACGGACAGTACAAACGTCTTAACCAATTTGATGCGGGTGTCTTGACTGGTAAACCTCTTGGATTTGGTGGTAGCTTGATTCGTCCAGAAGCAACTGGTTATGGTTTGGTTTACTACACTGAAGAAATGCTCAAAGCTAATGGTAACAGTTTTGCTGGTAAGAAAGTGGTAATTTCAGGTTCTGGTAACGTAGCTCAATATGCTCTTCAAAAAGCGACTGAACTTGGTGCGACTGTTATCTCTGTATCTGACTCAAACGGTTATGTCATCGATGAAAATGGTATTGACTTCGATCTTTTGGTTGATGTTAAAGAAAAACGCCGTGCTCGTTTGACTGAGTATGCAGCTGAGAAAGCAACTGCTACTTACCATGAAGGTTCTGTATGGACTTACGCTGGTAACTACGACATCGCTCTTCCATGTGCGACTCAAAACGAAATCAATGGTGACGCAGCTAAACGTTTGGTTGCTCAAGAAGTTATCTGCGTTTCAGAAGGTGCTAACATGCCTAGTGACCTTGACGCGATTAAAGTCTACAAAGAAAACGGAATCCTTTACGGACCTGCCAAAGCTGCTAATGCTGGTGGTGTAGCCGTTTCAGCCCTTGAAATGAGCCAAAATAGCCTTCGCCTTTCATGGACACGTGAAGAAGTTGACGGCCGTCTCAAAGATATCATGACCAATATCTTTAATACAGCTAAAACAACCGCTGAAACGTACGGTCTTGGTACTGATTACCTTGCAGGAGCTAACATTGCTGCCTTTGAAAATGTAGCAAACGCTATGATTGCACAAGGTATTGTTTAACTAGTCGATACATCCTATCGGAGGACTAATGATGAACTTACGGCCAATGGAAGTAAAAGACAATCCAGCTGTAGCACAACTCATTCGAGCTAGCCTTGAAGAATTCGGGCTTGACAAACCAGGAACTGTCTACTTTGATTCTCATCTAGATCATTTGGCCGACTATTATCAACAGCAAGAGAGAGCAGCTTACTTTATTCTGGAAGATGAAGATCAGCTGGTTGGCTGTGGTGGCTTTGCACCTGTGTCTGATAAGATTGCTGAATTACAAAAACTGTATGTCACTAAAAACAGTCGTGGCAAAGGTTATTCCAGTAGGTTGATAAAGCGCATATTCCAGGAAGCCCGCCTAGCAGGTTATGAACAGCTTTATCTAGAAACTACTACTGAACTGGCTACGGCTGTGACCATCTATCAACACTATGATTTTACAGCACTAAAACAACCACTTTCTAACGCCGCCGGCCACCCAGCTATGAATATCTGGATGATAAAATCTCTCTTGTCAGATGAATAGATGGCAGTATACTATGATCGACTCGAAGACATCAGGATCAAGATCCTCCACACAGTTAAAACAACTTTTAACAATGTAGCCAAGGCTATGATAGTTAAGGTATTGTTTAAGATTCATTTGCTTAATCCTCAATCATTATGATTGGGGATTTTTATGTTGGCTTCAAAAAAGCTCACTATTTAAAATAGTAAGCTTAAAATCAAGATTTATTTTACTTCTACTAAGGCAAAAGACAGACATTCAACTATTTCATTTACTGCTTCATCTATGTCTAGGTCCTCATTATCATTCAACATCATTGGAAGAGCATAAGAAAGACTCAAGGCTAAAATATAGCGAACAATTCTTTCGTTTGACCAATCTCGGATAACACCATTCTCTTTAAACTGATTCAGAACTGGACTAATTGACTTAATGATAGAGTGAACAATAACATTCCCTAACTGGTCAGAAGTAGTTTCATCAATAAAAGAACGACTCAAGAGAATTTTAACTTGCATTTGATTCTCCTGAATGAAAACTAGTCTATCTCGAACAATGCTTCTCAAAAACACTGGAAAACTCTCTTGGCTTGCTGTAAATTTCTTCTCAGAAAAATCAGCAATTACATCTGGAATAACCTGTTCGAGAAAAGTTGACAGAATAGCCTCTAAGATGCCTTCCTTGGTCTTAAAGTAACTAAAAACGGTCCCTTCTGAAACTCCAGCCTCCTTAGCAATAAGGCTGGCTGTTGTATTTTCAAAGCCAATTTCTGAAAATAGCTTTAGACTTGATAATAATACTTGACGTTGTTTTAAACTCAAGTTGCTATTTTCTAATGTCTGAGCATACTTTTGTTCTAAACTTTCCATTGCTGGCACCTCTCTGCTACTCTCTTACTTTTATAACCTTCTTACCTCGAGTGTGTCCCGACTTCAGACTACGATATGCCTCTCTAACAGACTTTAGAGAAAAATCATAAACCTGATCAATATTCAGCCGAACCTTCCCATCTGAGACCATTTCCGCTAGAACTCTAAAATCATCATATGTGGAATGTCTCGGACCCGTGAACTGAGCACCTCTTATCATAACATATGGTGAAGGTACTAACGTTCCAATAGCAGTGCCCTTCAATCCCAAACTGAAAGCCAATTTAACATAATCACTTCCATAGCAATCCAAGAACTTTGTAATCGGCGTTGGACTTGCTGATAGAAGAGCATTCTGGATGTTTCCTTCGTAAGCTACTGGTATGGCACCTAAGGACTTTAGATAATCTGAATTTTTCTTACTTGCAATTCCAATAACTGTCGCACCTTTAGCAACTGCATACTGTACTGCGATACTTCCAATACCACCTGCTGCTGCTGAAATAACTACAACATCTTTAGAGTTTAGATCAATCTTTCTAAAAGCACCTCCCACTGTTAGAGAGGCTACACCCATAGTAGCTGCATGGTTCATATCAATCATCTCTGGTTTCAACACAATTTCTGATTCATTGACACAAACTTCTGTTGCCAAAGCTCCCCTCTTGGTACCCAATCCAGGGTCACTGATCATTGTTCCAAAAACCTTATCCCCTACTGCAAACCGATTTACTCCTTCACCAACTTCTGTGATAACTCCAGCAAAATCCCGACCAACACCTCTTGGAAAAAGAGATGATTTTGACTCAAACCAACGACTTGGCTTCCTGAGTTTTGTCATAAAAGATAGAAATCGGAGTGGCTTTGCACCTTCAAAAGTCTTATAATCAATAGGATTTAAACCAACTGCATGAACTTCTACCCTCACTTGATTCAGTTTCAAAGAATCAGATTTAATGTTCACTAAATCTAACACTTCTTCATCACCGAAACGACTATATTGTATTGCTTGAACAACCATTGTATGAACTCCTTTACACATCTACAAAATTGAGTGAGCACTCAATCATTTTTTTGATTATACACTTATTCTTCATAGATTTCAACTATACTGTTTCTACAATTTCTAACTAAGTTAGCTGTTCATGATAAAAATAGATCTATTTTCCCTTATGAAAAATTATCAAACTATAAATTAGAGAAATCCGACTGCTTATGAAAGCAGTCGGATTTTTATATATCTAATTTTTCAAAAAATTTGCCTGCTGACCGCTTTTCTTTTAGCTTCTCCAGCAGCTCATCCTCTATAAAAGGAGTCAGGTCGTCAAAATCTTGGCAAACCTTAAAAACCGTCTCTCTGTCCAACTGGCCATAAGCTAGCTCATAATAGTCCTTATTATGATGCCAGTTCTGGTCATAGTTGATATCTTTCCGTTGATAGTAAACAATGTTTTGCTTCGGTGTCAGGTAAAGCTTCTGTGTTAGAATACTTTTCTGATCTTTGGACAACTTGCTACGACTGAAAATCTTAACACCTTGAAAGATCTTGCGCTCATGGATACCTTGATTTGTAACTTTTAATTCAACTCTTTTATAGTGCATATAGTCACCTCCAAAAATTACTTTCATTATATCAGACTCTGGCAGATTTTCAAGCAAAAGTGTCATTTCCAAAAATCTTTAGTCGCCTCTAAAATCTGTTCCGTTGGTGTCACAGTTGCTTCAATAATAGTTTTGCCAGTCATTTTCAGATAGGCTTGTATCAGATGATAGCCATAAGCATAGCCCGCAGCATAAGGCATTCCAACTGGTATCTGACCCTGTATCTTAGCTATTTCATCACCGTAGAGATATGGTGCCATTTCCGCCATCCCCGTTAGCTGAAGCTGACTTGAGATGATGGGCTTAATCTCTTCTAACTGCTCTGGACTGGTTGAAGTAACCCAAGGCCCAATGAGATCTTTGCCATAGAGCTCAGCAGCAAAAAACTCTGCCAATCCTTCACTGACTACCCAGTCTGCTAGTGTCGTCTGCTGGTTCCATTTGACAAATTGAAAGCGGACATTGTGATTGCACTCATGGGCTAACGCCGCCTGCACACGGGGTAAAGTATAGTCATTTGGTAGCAGACTAAGCATGAGGTAGCCTGGAATTCCACCATCTCCACTATAACCCTTATTGAGCTGTAACATGGGCTTTTCAGGGTTGCCCAATAAAATAGTAAAATGGTAATCCTCAACCTCTAAGTCATAGCCAGCCTGCTCAAAAAGACCAATACTCCTCTTGATGGTATTCTGGCAGTCTTGCCAGAGTTGATCAGAGCTCAGAGCGTCGATAGCTGGTCTATCCTTCTCTGACAGAGTTCCGGGTAGCTGATTCATAAAACCAAGTAGGAACAAAGCATCAAATCCTCCGGGATACTTGGCTTTCAGAGGAATATGTTGAGTTTGGTATTTCGTAGCAAAAGGTGCTAATATTTTAGCTCGAAAACAGCCCTCTCTCTTTTCCAAAGGAAGCTCGAGCATCTCTTGGTAAACTTCATCTGAACGAATCATATTGATTTGCATAGTAATCTCCTTTCTTATCTATTATTAGTATAATCCCTTACCTAAGGTCAGAGTCAAGAAGAAAATTGAATTTCTATCAAGATTCTAGTAACTGTTAGAAAAAGCACCCTAGAACTTTCGTATCAGACTATAATTTAGAGGTAGATTTACCATTCTAAACAGAAAAAACCGCTACTCCTAAGAATAGCGGTTTAATCATGTTTTTAAGCTACTAATGTAGTTGCTCTATTATTTAAGAGTAACTGAAGCTCCAGCTTCTTCCAATTTAGCTTTGATTTCTTCAGCTTCTGCAGTTGGAACGCCTTCTTTGATGACACCTGGTGCACCATCAACAAGTTCTTTAGCTTCTTTAAGTCCAAGACCTGTGATTTCACGTACAACTTTGATAACGCCAACTTTTTTGTCACCAGCAGCTGTCAACTCAACGTCAAATGAATCTTTAGCAGCACCAGCGTCAGCAGCACCAGCTGCAGCAACAGCTACAGGAGCAGCTGCAGTTACACCAAATTCTTCTTCGATAGCTTTTACAAGGTCGTTCAATTCAAGGATTGAAGCTTCTTTAATTTCAGCAATAATGTTTTCAATGTTCAATGCCATTGTTATTTCCTCCAAATAAGTTTTTAATTTTATAATAGTTTTTCCGTAGCTAGGCTACGCTGCGTAGCTTAAGATTAAGCTGCGTCTTCTTTGTTTTCTGCAACCGCTTTGACTGCAAGAGCAACGTTGCGCACTGGCGCTTGAAGTACAGAAAGGAGCATAGAAAGAAGTCCTTCGCGGTTTGGAAGAGTTGCAAGAGCAACGATTTCTTCTTTAGATGCGACAGCGCCTTCGATTGCACCACCTTTGATTTCAAGTGCTTCAGCGTTTTTAGCAAAATCGTTCAAGATTTTCGCTGGTGCGATAACATCTTCGTTAGAAAATGCTACTGCAGATGGTCCAACAAATACTGATGCAAGATCTTCAAGACCAGCTTTTTCAGCTGCACGACGCAAGATTGAGTTTTTAATGACTTTATACTCAACTTCGCTTCCACGAAGCTCACGACGAAGAACTGTATCTTGCTCAACTGTCAAACCACGAGCGTCTACAACGACGATAGATGCAGCAGCTTTCATTTTTTCAGCCACTACGTCAACTAGTTCCGCTTTTTTAGCAATAATTGCTTCACTCATTAGTGTGTTCACCTCCGTAATTATTTTGCTTGGGGAATTTTTCCAAAAGAAAAACGCGCCCAAACCTAGACACGAAAGTACAATACGCTTCTTTTTACATGATACGTTTTGTCCTCGGTAGGATCTTTATGAGTCGAGCTCCCCTACTGTCTTAGGCAGTTTTTTCAAACCGTATATAAGTATAGCATAGACAAAAAAAGAATGCAAGATTTTTGCAAACTTTTTTTAAAATTTTTTAAATCTCTACTGTCAAAACTTTGCCTTGCTTAACCACCTGTTCTCCAGCGATATAAACATCGTCAACATCACTGGATTTGACAGCATAAACCAGGTGAGAGAGCATATTTTCCTGAGGTTGAAGATGGATTTTTCCTTGTGGTTGAATGACCAGAAAATCTGCCTGTTTGCCAACTTCTAGGCTTCCTATCTGATTTTCCATTCCTAGAACCTTAGCCCCTTCGATTGTCAGTGCCTTAAGGGCTGTCTCGATAGGGAATTGGCTGGCATCTCCACTCTTCATTTTCTGAAGAAGGGCTGCGGTCCGTCCTTCCTCAAACATATCTAGATTGTTATTGGAAGCAACTGAGTCAGTCGCAATTCCGACTGCTACTCCTGCTTTTTGCAGTTGGATGATTGGAGCGATCCCTGAGGCCAGTTTGAGGTTACTAATAGGATTGTGAGCGATGGCCACTTGAGAGGTTGCCAAACGTTCAATTTCTCTCTCGTTTAATTCGACCCCGTGAGCAAAGACAGACGGATGATCTAAGTAACCTAGTTCTTCTAGAAATGCGAGGGGGCGTTTGCCGTATCGTTTCAGGATAATTCCTGATTCCTCCTTGGTCTCCGCCACATGGATATGGATAGGAATGTCCAGCTCTTTTGCCATATCTAAGCTTGCTTCCAGAAGGTCTCTACTACAACTGTAGGGAGAATGTGGAGCCACCATAACCTTGAAATTTGGGTTTTCATATCCTAAGATTTCCTCTATGATGGCTCGTGTTCTGCTCATAGTCTCAGCAGTTGATTCTGCCTCTGAAGAAAAGAGGGTCGGTGAGAAATAACCACGCATCTTGGAAGCTTTGACTGCCTGATAAATTTGCTCAATCGCCACACCATTGGGATTATACATATCGTTGAAGCTTGTTGTTCCTGACTGGAGCATCTCTGTCAGAGCCTGCTTGACTGCTATTGTAGTCATGTCAGGAGTGAAGTCTGCTTCTGCTGGCCAGATATAGTCATTGAGCCATTCATGGAGATTGCTGTCATCTCGGATCCCTCTCAATCCTGTCATAGCTGAATGGGTATGGCAATTGATCAAACCAGGCATAATCCAGGCTCCCTGATAGTCTATAATCTGCTCGGCTTGATTTAAAATTTCTTGTTTCTCTTGACCGACATAGATGATTTGAGAGTCCTTAACGGCTAAGATACCATCCAAATAAACATGGAAATCTTGGTCACAAGTCACGATATTTAGATGATGATAGACTTTCATTGTTTTCTCCTTCTAAGACCCTAATTTTTTCTAGCTATTGTAACAAAAAAGTCACCCGAAGGCAACTCTTTTTATCCATAAGATTTCAAAATAGAAAGGATTATTCAGAGCTAAAAGCCGCAGCCTTTTGCATTTGGTAATACTTGCCCTTTCTAGCCATGAGATCCTGATGGTTACCATGCTCCACGATGTCACCATCCACCAAGACTAGAATCAGATCCGCATCCTGAATGGTTGACAGGCGGTGGGCGATGATAAAGCTTGTTCGCTCTTTCATGAGTTTGGCAAAGGCATCCTGTACCAGCACTTCTGTCCGCGTATCGATGGAGGAAGTCGCCTCGTCTAAGATGAGAATCTTGGGAATAGCTAGAAAGACACGGGCAATGGTTAAAAGCTGAGCCTGACCGACAGAGAGAGATTCTCCTGCATTTTCCAACTTGGTATTGTATCCCTGTGGCAACTGTTGGATGAAAAAGTCTGCGTTGGCTGCTTTTGCGGCAGCAATCACCTGCTCCCTACTGGCATCAGGATTTCCAAAGGCAATATTGTCATGAATGGTCCCTTGCTTGAGCCAGGTTTCTTGGAGTACCATCCCAAACTGCTGTCTCAATGACGCTCGGGTATAATCATAAATGGATTGCCCATCTAACAAGATATCTCCCGAGTTAATAGGATAAAAACGCATGAGGAGATTGATAAGAGTTGACTTACCAGCACCTGTCGGACCAACGATGGCTACCTTGCTACCAGCTGGGATATCGATAGACAAATCCTTAATCAAGATCCTTTCAGGATTGTATCCAAAAGAAACATGCTTAAAGGAAATGGCTCCCTTAACTTGGTCACTGGTCAAGATTTCCTTACCTGTTTCAACAACCTCAGGACTTTCTAAGACAGCATAGACACGCTCTGCACAAGCTAAAGCACTTTGCAACTCAGCTAAAACAGAAGAAATATCATTAAAGGGCTTGGTGTACTGTTGGACGTAATTCAAAAAAGTCACTAAACGTCCGATGGTCAAGGTGGACCCCATCATGATTCGATAAGCTCCTACTCCAGCAAGAAGAGCATAAATGAGTGCGTTGACAAAGCGAGTTGAAGGATTAACCGTTGATGAATAAAAGATGGCTGACTGAGAATAGCCTGCATAGTTGGCATTAGCCACATGCAGTCTTTGGATAAACTCTGTTTGAGCATTGAAGGACTGGATAATAGTTTGCTGGCTAAGAGACTCTTCAATCAACTGAGTCTGAATTCCTCTCGTCTCCGTTTGCTTCTGGAAGAGGTGATAAGATCTCTTGGCAATAAAGCGTGAAATCACCATGGACAGGGGCGTCAACAGCAAGACCAAGAGGGCCATGAGGAGATGAATTTGGAGCATGGCTAGAATACTAACCAAAATCATCAAAACACCAATGAAAAATTGATTGAAAATCATGGTTAAGCCGGCTGCCAGCTGTTCTATGTCTGTGGTCACACGACTAACCATCTCTCCACTGCCCTGCCGATCCACAAAAGCAATCGGTAACCGATGGAGCTTATGAATGATTCGCTCCCGCAAGTCTCTGGTATAAGAGAAGATTAGACGATTATAAAGAAGAGGATTGGCCCATTGTACCAGTGTATTTCCTATGATCACCAAGATCATCTGGATGAAAATCTGCCAAAAAACTGGTGAAGAACCAGTTACGAGGACCTGGTCAATGACCTGCCCAATCAAGATAGGTAGGTAGATCGATAAAGCAACTTGGGCAATAGTTCCTAGAAAGGCAAGGAAAAGGAGGAAAGGATGGTTTGCTAAATCTATGGCCAAACGTTTGAGCGTCTGGTTTGCGGTTTGTCGTTTCATGCTAGTCCTCCTTTCCATGTTGGGATGCATTGATTTCGCGATAGACTTGGCTAGTCTTCATTAATTCCTCGTGCTTGCCAACAGCTAGTAACTCACCTTTTTCCAAGAGGAGAATCTGGTCAGCCATCTGAAGTGTAGACGTTCGTTGAGAAATCAAGATTAAGCTCGTGTTAGGTAAATTCTCTCGGATAGCTTTCAAGAGCTTGGACTCAGTGATGGTGTCCAGGGCCGAGGTCGCATCATCTAGGATGAGAAATGGAGCTTGTCGCAAGACTGCTCGGGCAATAGATAGCCTTTGTTTTTGTCCACCTGAGAAATTTCGTCCTCCTGCCTCAACTAGGGCATCCAAAAGTCCTTCCTTTTCACTGACAAAATCCTTAGCTTGCGCAATTTCCAAGGCCTGCCAAAGTTCTTGGTCAGACACTTCTCGATTGAAACCTAGAGTCAAGTTGGAACGAATAGTTCCTTTAAAAAGTTCGACTTTTTGAGGTACATAGGCAATCCAAGACCGCCACTGCTCAAGATTACGAGGACTACATCCATCTCGATAAAGGTCAATGCTCCCCTTGTCTGCTGGATAAAGACCAAGTAAGACTTGCACCAAGCTTGATTTACCTGAACCAGTTCCCCCGATGATACCAAGGATCTGCCCTTGATTCATATCAAAGGAAATGTTTCTCAGAGAAGGCTGGGCCGCATCAGGATAGGTAAAGGTTAATTCTTTGACTTGCAAAACACGATCACCGGTAGCTTGCTTTTCTTCTAATTCTGAAAAAATATCTTCTGGAGCTTCGGTAAAAACTTCCTCAATTCGCTTGGCTGAGATATAGGACTGGTTGAGGGAATTGATCAGCATGGCAAGCTTAACCAATTCCACCAAGATTTGCAAGAGATAGTTGATGAGGGCAATGAGGGCACCTTGACTGAGTAAACCTCCTTGAATTGAAATATAGCCCTGCCAGATGATGACGAGAAGAGTTCCATTAACAATCAGATAGGTCAGAGGTGTTAACAAACTAGACCAGAAACCCGTCTTTTCTTGCAATCTAGCATAAACTTGGTTAAGGGTTTGAAAAATCTGTAACTCTCGTTTTTCCTGACCAAAAGCACGAATAACTCGCATGCCTTGTAATTGCTGGCGCGTTTCCTGAACCAGCTGATCCGTTTTCTTTCTGAGACTGCTGTAGAGAGGATTGACCAGTCGAGAGAGACCGACAATGACAATCGTCAAAATGACAACCATAACTAAGAACCAGAAAGTCAGCTCAGCCGAGATGCGATAGGCCATAAAAATGGCTCCAAAAACGATAATAGGCGCTCTCAAAAAGAGGCGCAGGAATTGATTGATACCAGTCTGAATCTGGTAAGTATCCGAAGTCAAGCGAGTCACCAAGCTAGAAGTTGTCAAACGATCTCTGCTGTCCTTGGGTAAGGAAAGAATATGACGATAAAGGTCGTCTGTCAGTTCTTTGGCAAAACCCACCGCTGCCTTGGCTGAGTAAAACTGGGCTACCAAGGCCACTAAAACGCCAATCACTGCAAAGATAAGGAGCAGGCCAATCTGCATCCAAAGGTGCCCTTGATCTCTCTGGGGCAAGGACTGGTCAACAATCCCTGCAATCACCATGGGAACCAAGAGTTCAAAAACAGCTTCTAGCAGCTTGAACAGGGGTGCTAGAATCGACTCTTTGATGTAGGGTTTGAAGTAAGATAGTAAGTGTTTCATAAATCCCTTCTATTCTTATTCTGGAAATGAAGAAAGTGGGAAGCCCCACCCTCTCAGTTTTATTTGTTTAAGTAAGGTAATAGATAGCCATATCCTGCTTTTTCCATCTCATCCTTGGCTATAAAGCGTAAGGAAGCAGAATTAATACAGTAACGGAGGCCACCTAACTCCTGAGGTCCATCTGTGAAAACATGACCCAAGTGAGCATTGCCTGAGCGAGAACGAACCTCGATTCGCTCCATTCCATGGCTCAGGTCCTTGTAATAGTGAATCAACTCCTTAGAAATCGGACGACTAAAACTTGGCCAACCACAACCTGAGGCAAACTTATCCTTAGCAAAAAAGAGTGGCTCCCCTGTCGTGATGTCTACATAAATCCCCTCTTCAAAAGTTTGGTCATAAGCATTACTAAATGGAGCCTCTGTAGCAGCTTCTTGCGTAACACGATAAGACTCTTCAGTTAAGCTTTCCTTTAACACCTCTTGACTAGGCTTTTCATAGTTTGAGGCGTCAATCAATGGCTTCTCAGCATCGGTCACATCGATATGACAATAACCTGAAGGATTTTTCTTGAGATAGTCTTGATGGTAGTCTTCTGCTAATATGTAGTGGCGAAGTTTCTCCACCTCTACTGCAATCTTTCGACCCAGCATGCGCTCCTGCTCCTGCACCACTGTGTAGATAGCTGGCAAGTCTGCTTCATCCTGATAATAGATTCCCGTTCGATATTGGCGACCACAGTCATTCCCCTGCTGGTTAATAGACACTGGATCAATAACACGGAAATAATAAAGCAAAATCTCTCTGAGTGACACAGCTTTCTCATCATAAATTACTTGAACCGTTTCTGCATGGTCTGTTTCCTTGAGCAACTGGTAATTGGTCGTTTCGACTTGGCCATTAGCGTAGCCGACACTGGTTGCTAGCACTCCAGCAATTCGGGAAAAATACTCCTCTAGGCCCCAAAAACAACCACCAGCTAGATAAATTTCTGCCATCTTTATTTCTCCTTTATCAAGTTTTTAAACTAATACTCTTCGAAAATCTCTTCAAAGCACGTCAGCTTACATCTGCAACCTCAAAACAGTATTTTGAGCTAACTTCGTCAGTTTCATCTATAACCTCAAAACCATGTTTTGAGCAACCTGCGGCTAGCTTCCTAGTTTGCTCTTTGATTTTCATTGAGTATAAACTTCTTTTCAAAAAAAGGATAGGAAGCCCTTTAATCAAGACTTTCCCCATCCTATCTTCTATTTCTTTACTTTGTTTCGACACGGACACCTTGCGTATCAACTTTCAAGTCATGCAGTTTGCCTTTGAAAGGTTGCTTTTGCAATTCTGCCTTAATAGCCGGCATCTTGTCATGAGAGGCCAAGACCATCACTGTTGGTCCGGCACCAGAAAGGTAGGTCGCATAGGCACCATTCTCTTTGGCTACTTGCTTAATCGTCGCAAATTCACGGACCAGACTTTGACGATAGCGCTCATGGAAGAGGTCCCCCTCGATTGCTTGACCAGCTGTCACCATATCTCCTGCTAACAAGGCTGCAACGGCCACATTGGCGATCGAACTAGCTGAAACAGCTTCCTTGTAGGACAATTTCTTAGGAAGGACACCACGGCTGTCTCGGGTACGCAATTCATAGTTGGGAATATAAGCTAGAAAATCACACTCTGGGAAGTCAGCCACAATCGCTGAAACATTTCCTTCAACAGAACTTGCAATAACGAGATTGCCGTAAATTGCTGGAGCTACATTGTCAGGATGTCCTTCAATCTTGGTAGCCAACTGCAATTTGTCGTGGTTAGATAAGTTGAGGTTGCCTAATTGGTTGGCTAGTTCAATCCCAGCAACGATAACCGAGCTAGAAGAACCCAAACCACGCGCCAAGGGAACATCACTGGTCATTTTCAAGCGTCTTGGTTGCAAGTCCGGCGCAATTTGCAAGGCAATCTTAAGCAAAAGATTACGCTCGTCATGGGGAATCCATTTGCCAATCTGGTGTTCAATCAACCACTCATCTCGTTCTTCACAGACCTCAATTTGAAGATACTTGGTTACAGCTACACCGACCGAATCAAAACCTGGCCCGATATTGGCACTGGTTGCAGGTACAATAATCTTCATCCTATTCTCCTAACACCTTGAAGGTATTCAAGAGGTCAAATTCTGAAGCTTTGGCCAACTCAGCTGAAACATTCTCAAGCTGTGCTTTATTAATCTTATGAGTGATAATCACTACACGCGCTTTGTCACCCTCTTTGCCATCTTGGAGGATTTGCTTGAAGGAAATATCTTGAGCGTTGAAAATCTCAGCCAATTTCAAGACCTGACCTTTTGAGTCTGGTGCCAAGATTGAGAAATAGTAGTTTGCTTTAACATCTTCAGGATTTGCCAAGACCAAATCACGGCTGTATTCGTTGAAGTCTTTACCAATGGTACCATCATTCAAGCGACGAACGATACGGACAATATCTGCTACAACACTTGTCGCAGTTGGTTTTTGACCCGCACCTGGTCCGTAGTACATCGATTCACCAATGCCTATAGACTTCACAAAGACTGCGTTCATTACCCCATTCACACTGGCAAGTGGATGTGCTTTAGGAAGGAAAGTTGGAGTCACTTCTGCAGCAATACCTGAAGGAGTTTCCTCGATAGAACCAACCAATTTCACTACATAGCCAAGGTCTTGGGCTACAGCTACGTCTTCTGGTGTGATGTTACGGATTCCCTTGTGGGCTACATCGTCAAAGGCAACCTTCATACCAAAAGCAAACTGGCTCAAAATCACCATCTTGTAGGCTGCATCAATCCCATCAACGTCATTTGTAGGGTCGCTTTCTGCAAATCCAAGTCTTTGCGCTTCAGCCAGAGCATCATCGTAAGACCAGCCTTCTTCCACCATCTTGGTCATCATGAAGTTGGAAGTTCCATTAACAACGCCAAGAACGCGCGTAATTTTGTCAGAAGCCAACGAATTTGCCAAAGTACGAAGAATTGGAATACCACCAGCAACTGCTGCTTCGTAGTAAAGTGCTACATTATGCTCTTTAGCAATTTCTAACAATTCTGCACCATGGACAGCCAAAAGGTCCTTGTTGGCAGTAACAACGTGTTTCCCAGCTTCCAAGGCACGAGTGATAAAGGTTTTAGCTGGTTCGATACGCCCCATCAATTCCACTAGAATAGTAATGTCCTTGTCTGATAAAATATCGTCTACATTGGTTACAAAGTTAAAGTCATTTCCTGCTGCAAGCAAGCGGTTCTTTTCATCTTCATCCTTGACCAATACCTTAGCTACTTCAATCTCCGAATGAGCTGACTGAACGATTTTTTCTCCATTTTCCTTTAGGAGGAATGGCACACCACTTGCAACGGTACCAAATCCAAGTAAAGCAATTTTAACTGTCATGTTTGTCTCCTAGAAATTTTCTGATATAGCCATTATAACAGAATTTTGTGAAAATTCCTATTATAGTAAATCACTATTTCAGTCTAGTAAAGAAAAAACGAATCCCATGATTCGTCTTTCTTGATAAATAAAAATTGATTTTAAAAATTATGAACGAATCTTTTGCAGATTAAGAACTGCATCGTGATTGATCATGATTTGCCCATACTCTTGCAAAACGGAACGACTGATGTCACTGTCATCTGCAAACTCACGCATACGAGCCAAGAGCCAAGCTGGATATGGACTTGGATGATTTTCTACATCAACTAAGATTGTCAAATAATAGTGTCCATTCATCTTATAGAGTTCAGAGGTTTCCATCTGGTAGTTAACCGTCTTTGCAAAAGCAACCAAGTCAGCAAGGCTTGAAAAGCGCAGGATATAGTAGATATAAGGTTCTTTCTTATTCTCAGTCTCCTTATTCGCTTGCTCCAGCTCCTCTTCCTTAGCCTCGACCTGCTCTAGAGATTGGATGGCCTCAATATCGTCCTTGGTCTTATCTGCAATGCTCTTTTCCAAGGTTTTGAGAAATTCATCTGGCGACATTTGGGCTAATTCTTCCATATCTGGTAGATCCGCCAAATCTTCAAAATCCAGATTCTGGTCAATCTTGGACTTGGTCACAAAGACGTCCACCTTATCAGGTTTTGGCGTCACGCGGAAACTCAGCATGCCACTATCCAAGAAATTGTCTGGCATCTCTAACTCATCTAAAATAGCATAGAAAAACTCTTCAGTTTTTTCCTGAGGAACGAGAAAGTCTGCAATCTCCATTCCTCGGTCCATCAAATCATCTAAAGTCATCGTGATTTTTAGTGTTGTATCACTAATTTGTTTCATCTTCATATCTAGTAACCTCATACTTTCAGTCTATCTATTATACTAGATTTTTACGATTTTATCAAAAGAATGAAGCGAGAATGTGATATAATACTAGATATGATTTTAGATTTAAGAAAGAAAGTTCAATGAAAAATATAAAAGTAAATGCCTTGGCCAGCTTGCTGGTCAATATTCTCAATATCGTTTTTCCACTGATAACCAATCCTTATCTGACGCGGATTCTCAGCAAATCCAATTACGGTTATTTCAATACAGCCAATACCTGGGCAAGTTTCGTTATTCCACTAGCTGCCTTTGGAATATACAACTACGGGATTCGAGCTATCAGTAAGGTCAAGGATGACAAGAATAAAATCAACTACGTCTTTTCTAAGTTGTTTTATATCTCGGTTTTTACCTCTCTCCTGACGACAGGTATCTACTTCCTCATTATCTTCTTTGACACCAGCATTGAGAATCTGAAGGTCCTCTACTACATCCTAGGGGCTCAAGCACTCTTCCAATTTCTCAATATCGAATGGATGAACGAAGCTTATGAAAACTATGCCTTCATCCTCTATAAAACATTAATTATTCGAATTACCATGCTGGTCGCTATCTTCGCCTTCGTTAAAACGGCAGATGATATCGTTCCTTATGCTATCGTTATGACAGCGACCACTGTCCTCAACTACCTGCTCAGTTTTCTTTGGATTAAGAGAGAAGTTTCTTTTGTTAAGATCGGTTTCGTCGAATTAGCTAAAGCTTCTAAACCACTCTTTACTATGCTTCTCTTAACGAACGCTAATATGCTTTATACCCTGCTAGATAGAATGTTTATCACTAAGGGACCGGATGAGAACTATATTTCCTACTATACAATTGCCTATAGTATCGTCATGCTGATTGCCAGTGTCTTGAGTGGAGCTATCAACGTCAGTATTCCACGCCTCGGCTACTATCTCGGGAAAAAGGATTACAAGTCCTATAATTATCTCGTGAATCAAGCGGCATCCCTATTCTATTTCCTTATGGTTCCAACTAGTATCGGGATTATGATATTGGGACGGTACGCAACTGTTATTTATTCTTCTGAAAAATATCTTGAAGCGGGTATCGTAACTAGCGTCTTCGCTTTTCGTACCATCATTTGGGCTATTGAGTTGATTCTTGGTAAACAGATTATCTTTATCAACGACCATGAAAATCGCTTAACTGCCTTCTACTTCCTTGGTGGTGGTGCCAATATACTATTAAATAGCATCTTGTATTTCAATAATATTTTTGCACCTGAGTATTACATCGCTACGACCATTATCGCAGAAACTATCGTTGTTTTACTTGAAATTCATTTTATCAAGAAACACCAACTGATTAGTTTAAAAGAAATTTTTATAACCTTAACACGTTATAGCCTCATATCCCTTGGTTTTATCCCAATCTTCTATATTTTCAAGATGATTTTCCAAATCAATTCCTACACAGTAAACTTTAATATGATTCTCATGGTTCTTTCTACCGTGGCAACTTGTGGTATCTATTACCTCTTGACCCTCTTTATTACCAAAGACAAAACACTCCACTATGCACTGAACCTTTTACTTGCTAAATTAAAACGAAATTAAAAAAATCCCCTACTGATAAATTAGTTGCCAGTAGGGGATTTTTTCTTTATTCGTTTTCTTTCTTTTCAGAAGCGTTGGCTTCTAGATTTGAATCTTGTTTAGGTTGTTCAACAATAGAGGAATTAGCTTCTTGTTTCTGTTCTGGCTTGACTGCCTCGCTATTTACAGCAGCAACAGCCTGTTTCCAGATACCTTCTTCGTTTACTTTGTAACCATCAGGTGTTGTTGCGTTCTTCAACAAAGAACCATTAGCTTGGAAATAGTACCAATTACCATCAAGCTGTTTCCAACCTGTCTGCATAGCTCCTGATTCATCAAAGTAATAATGATCACCATTTACTTTATGAAGGCCAACCAACATGATTCCATCTTCGGGATTTAGATAATACCAGACGCCTTTGTATTTTATCCAGCCAGTTTTCATAGCTCCATTTGATTCAAAGTAACGATAATGATTATCAAACCATTTCCAGCTTGTTTGCATAGCTCCAGATTTGCTAAAGTAATATTGCTTACCATCTACTTGATGGAGGCCGACTAACATAACGCCTTCCTTACCTTCAAGATAATACCAAGCATCACCATCTTTCAACCAACCAGTTTGGAGTGCGCCAGACGTAGCGTAGTAATGCCAAGAATTATTTGACCACTGCCATCCAACTTGCATAGTACCTGCAGAGCTGAAGAAATAGTTCTTACCGTCAATCTCTTTAGATCCTACAGCCATGATACCTGTTTCAGGATCCAAATAATACCATGATTCTTTATCTTTCAACCAACCAGTTTTCATAGCACCTGAGTTCGTATAGAAGTACCAGCTATTTTCTTGCCACTTCCAGCCAGTCTGCATGGCACCACTAGCATTCAAATAGTAACGAACACCATTTATATCTTGTCTACCAGTTAACATGATGCCATCTTTATCCAGATAATACCATGTTTCCTGATCCTTGACCCAGCCGGTTTTCATAGCTCCAGAACTTGCAAAATAGTTCCAGTGACCATCAACAAAGGCCCATCCAGTTTGCATGACACCTTCTTGATTAAAGTAGTACGTGCTTCCATTGATATTCTTTTTACCGACAGTCTTTAGCCCATCCTCATCATAGAAATACCAATCTGAATCAATCTTTTGCCAAGTTGAAGGCTTACCTGCTGCTTGGAGTGCACCACTTTCGCTAAAGAACATCTTCTTGCCATTATAGACTTGATGTCCCGTTAGCATCTTCCCATCTGCCGCAAAGAGATACTTTTTCCCTCCAATTTCAGAGAGCTCGCTAAATCGTCTAGCACCATTTGATTGGATATAATACCAAGAGTCATCTAGTTTGAACCAACCACCAGTTTGCATTTTACCATTTTGGTTCAGATAGTAATCATTCCCTTTGGCATTTTCTCCCCAGTCGTCGTTAAGGTGAAGCCAGCGACCTGCTTGCATTTGTCCTTTTCCATTAAAGAAGTATGTGGCTCCGCCAATCTCTTTCCAGCCGATAGCCATTTCTCCGTCAGTCAAACGATATTTCCAATAACCATCTTCTTGATACCATTTTTCGTCAACTACAGGGATATCAGGGAAGGTATTTGAAATATTAGCAAATCCTTTATCGCTAATATCAAAAACGGTAGCGTCTTGAGTTTGGCTAGCAGCATGAAGAACCTGAATATTTTTCTTCTGAAGGTATTCTCTGGTTGAAGCAACATTAATATCTCCACCAGTTGTCTGAATAATCATTTTTGGTGATAAGTTTTCAAGGAAATTAATCGTATTTGAAATTGTCGCATCATAATGGTGGTTCCATTTCATCATATCAACCTTGCCGATAACTGGACCTAACTTATCTTCTGCTCCTTCGGCATTATCCAAATCTCCACCAAGATAGATTCTCTTTCCTGCCACAGTCACCACTGAAACAATGGAGTTGGAGTTATCATCTCGAACTTTTTTCAGATTCCCTTCAGCATCATATTCATTCTTATAGTTGTAGAGTTGGATATCCATATCACCTAATTTTAGATGGCTATCCTCATCTGAAATATTCTGGATAAGAGTAACTCCTCGTTTTTGAGCTGCTCTCAAAGCATTATCATAATTGAAAAGATTATCCCATAGTCCCCAGTTCGCAGTGATCCGATCATCTGAATATTTTTTCAAATAAAACTTACCGACCTGATATCGATTGAGTATTTCGTCCGCTCCACCAATATGGTCACTATGAACATGAGTTCCTATAATAAAATCTAATTTTTTTACACCTATTTGATCCAAGTGGCGAATCAATCGATCCTCCAATACTTGATAATTTCTCATGGAAATTCCCCAGCGGCTTGGATAGCGTGGGTCACTCCCATCAGGAAAATCATAGTCTTCTCCCATATCAATCAAAGCATAGTGACCATTGCTTTCCAGAAGGATGGCGTCACTCCCAGATTTTGCTTTAGTATTTATGAAATGGATACGATTGCCCGAACCTGCAGAGATGGTATCTGCATCTACTCCTTGCGATAACTGAATCAATAATAGAAAGAATGCGAGAACACTATATCTAATTGATTTTAATAACCATTTATTTTTCACCTTGAAAACTCCTTTATCTTAACAATAAGCAACTTTGACTAATCTAATCAATCCAGTAGTTTTTATCCCCTCCTGGGACTTGTTGCTCAATAGGCGGTGGAGTCATATAGTTTTCTCCAAATTCGTAGACAAGTATTTCATGGTATTTTCTCGGAACCTTGACCACAATGTTTTCATAAGGCATATCAATCAAATCATAGAGCCATTCTTTTTTTATACCATTTGGATAATAAGGGTCATAGATAGTACAAGTAAGATCTGTTGCTTGATCTACACTATACTTCAAAGCAAGGCTCTCTAATTTTTGATTCCATAGCTGTGGGGAAGTTAAGCGGAAAATAGCTGATCCCATATAACGAGGGAGGTTTTTAAGTCCACCATTCTCAGACTTGATCCCTTTAAAATTCAAAGAAGAAAGGCGAATGAAATATTTGTAGAGCTTCATTTTTTTACGGTCACTTTCCTCTGTGACGACACCATCATATGGAAAAATGTCAACGCAAGTTCCCAATACGACCGTTGGGTCTACGAGGTTAGCATCTCGACGAGTCCTTACATCATAGACTCTCATATAACTGTATGGATATCCCTTTGTTTCTCTGAATGAAATCAATTTGTAGTAGGGATGATTTTCATTTTGTAAAACCTTGTACAGTTTTTCAAATTCATCACGCGCCAAGGAAATATCTGTATCATCATCCCAAGGGATAAATCCTTTATGGCGTACAGCTCCTAGTAAGGTTCCAAAATCAATAAAGTATTTGATTTGATGTTGTTCACAAAGATCATGTAGATACTTTAAAATATCCAATTCTACTTGCTTTATTTCTTCAAGAGTTAAAGTTCTTTCAGACATAGGTTCTTTTCTCCTAAATTTGACTATATTTTTAAACGTTTCTTAATCCCAATCCCGTCATTTAGACCTTTTAACAATCTTCCATAATTTAAAATCATGATGAGATACTCTTTGTTCAACCGGTGGCAATTGCATATAGTCTCCGTAGTCTGAGGTCAAAATTTCATGATAATTTTTCGGAATGGTAAATTCCTTACCTTCAAATATTCCAGTAGTAACTTGTTCCAGCCATTCACGTCTCCACACTGGTTTGTTCATATCCTTGTAGATAAGATAATCCACTTGCTCATAATCTGAGACTTTACGGGATTTTGCAAGCTCTTCAATCTGGGCAACGTATTTGTTCGTATTGGTGAAATAGAAAATAATAACTGACACATAGCGTAGCAGCGAATTCAGTACACTTTTCGTATTGGTAATGCCTTTAAAGGTGTAGCAACTCAATTGACGTTTCTTTATCAGTTTCGTCATCTTGTTTTTAAATTCTACGTCATCCTCGTAGCCATCTACAGGGAAAATATCTACATAGATTCCCATATTCGAATCGATGCGAACATCTTCTTCTAGCAAGTAAGTATGGTTATCCTGCACTTTCATGAAGGGATAGACATAGTTGAGATTATTTTTATAAGACATGACCTCGTAACGTTCATCAGGGTTAGCGATAAGGTAGTCTTGCAATTTTTCATAATCTTCTCGTAACATGCAGATATCCATGTCATCATCCCAAGGGATAAATCCTTGATGGCGAACAGCACCAATTAGACTTCCATATGCTAAGAAATACTTGACTCCAATTTTCTGACAAACTTCATGAATATACTCCATGATTCCAAGTTCCATCTGTTGAATTTCATTGACATCTGTTACTTCTTGGTACCGAACTCCTTCATCCCGTTTGCAGACTACGAGTCCATAGCCAATCGCTAGCCAGAAGATGATATTAATAAAGTTGGTTGAATACATAATCTGACTTTCAAATAATTGACCAAACAAGATACCAAAGAAAAGGATCATGATCAATTTATCAGTATGTTTCTTGGAAACAATCAAATACGTTAAAAAGCGCTTGATGACATAAGCCAGTACAAGAAGGAAGGATACCAAACCTAGAACTCCCGAACTGACAAATATGGTCACAAAAATGTTATGGAAATTCCCACCGATAAGGGAGTTTTGAATCTCAAATTTACTGAAATATTCTGTGTAGTAATCTGGAACATTTCGTACACCATAACCAAAAATTGGTTTGGCACTTCCCATCTTGATGGCATTTTTCCAGATATAGGTTCTACCACTTGGTGTTGTTTCAATCAGATGGAGCTCACCGTTCTTCTTAGTAACAGACGAATCTGTCTCAGCATAGGATTGTCCATTGTTTAAATCTAAGACAGTCGCAGTTTCAGATGAGATATAGATTGAAGTTATATAGCTTAATCCAATATTAGTTGCAGTAATCAGCAAACCAACAACTATAAAAGTGAGGAATCGTTTAACGATACTTCCTCTAGTAGCAAAGAAACTATAGAGTCCAATCATGAGAAGTAAAGAAAGTAAGGCTCCTCGACTTTGCATCGTAGCGAAGTAAACTAATTGAATCACATTGTTCAGTTTAAGATAAACAGAATATTTACTTCCTTTATGGATCAAATACATGGCCAAAATAATGCTAATGTATGAAAATATCGCACTAGCATTTGGATTGACAATCCCCCACAGACGGCCATTCATGACACCATAGTAATAAGATTGTTCGCCAATCTTAAATAGGATAAGGACTCTACTTACCAATAAACCAAACGCAAAAATTGCTGAAGAAAAAGATACAATTTGAACCGTATAAGCAATCCAGTCAACTAATTTTTTAAGTTGCCCTGATTGTAACATGGTAAATAATAAAACATAGGTTACCATGAAGAGGATTTCAATCACATTTCCAATCAAATGTCCAGAGCGATTGAAAATAGCTGATAGCAGATGACTTCCAGCTAAGAGTCCAAATAAGGATAGAAATTTGCGATCTACTGTGATTTCTTTCCACTTAAACAATAAGGTATAGCAAATATAAAGCACCACAATCGCTGATAATCCCTTGTAGAGGGGATTTGCTATCTTATAAACCAGTGAACTCATACTTAAAATCGAAATAAAAACAAATAGATACGCAATCCATAGTTTTGATTTTTCAAAGTATTCATCCATTTTTGAAAAATTCATTTTCAACTCCTTCTCATGATATTAGTTTTTTAATCCAACAATTTTCTTATATAGCCATGGAGAAATGACAAGTGAAAGGATCGCTACCTTGCGAAAAGTAGTGAAATAAGCATCCTTCCATATTTCGCGTCGATGCTGAACAATCCAATTCCTCAGCTCGGCTTTCTCCTTTTGATACTCTTCACGTGAAGTAAAGATAATTTTATCGTAAACTGTGATGTACGACCAACATTCTCTGTTTATTAATTCGTATTTCAAATTAGGAAAGGCTTGTGAAACTTGAGCAATTATTTGCTGATAAACTTCTATTGTGTCAAATACATATCGATTAACAGATGTTGTTGCACTTCCCTCACGATGATCATAATAATAAACAGGTTTGTCAATAAAGACGCAACTACATCTTGTCTTTAGTAGCAATTCAGTTAAAAATAAGGCATCTTCAGCTAGGTGATAATTTGTATTAAACTTTTCATCCGCAAGCAGGTCTCTCTTAAACAGTTTTGCAACTGGAAAAAATGACGTTCTGGTAGTCATCAGTAGTTCCTTCATGGTTTCTTCTGTTGACCAGAGTTCTGTTTTTCCAGAATGTGAAGGTATATCAGTTACAATGCCGTTTTTGATATGGTGCAGAGGAGCAATTGCAAAGCCTACATTCACCCCTTCAACTGCACTTGCTAAAGTAGCTAGGTAATCCTGGGTAACGAAATCATCGCTATCAATAAAGGTAACCCAAGAACCCGTCGCTAGCTGAATTCCCATATTTCTAGCATTTGAAACACCAGAATTTTCGATATGATAAACCTTGATATTCTCATACTGAGATGCTAAGTGATCACAGATCTGTCCACTAGAATCAGTAGAACCATCGTTGATTAGGATTAACTCAAAATGGGCATAAGTCTGTTGAAGAATCGACTCCACACATCGCTCCAGATAGGCTTCTACATTGTAGACCGGAACGATAACGCTTATTTTTTCTCCCATCATGCTCCATATTCTCCCTTGTACTCTGTGTAGCTCTTGTCCATGTCTGCTATAATAGCATCATGATGCGGTACTTGCTTGTCTGCTGGTGGCGGTGTCATATAGTCCCCAAAAGCAGTGCTGAGATAGGCATCATAGCCGACTGGGATGGGCATCTCAGTTCCTTCAAATGGCAAGAAAAGATTGTCCTCAAAGGATGCGATTGGGTATTTGTTTCGCATGTAGCCGGGACCTGAGCATAATTCCGTAATTCCATCGCTCTCAGCCAGACCATACTTGGTCATTTCTTTTTCAGCTTTTTTCCAAATGCGATAACGTAGAGATTTTGGAGTCAGGCCGAGTAAGATGCGACTTCCCCATTTCATGACCGCACCATGCTTTTCTGGGATAGTTTGCGCACAAAAGAGTGAATAAATCAGGGCCCAACGAACCTGTTTCTTACGCTCAGCTGGATTTTTAGGATAATAATCCAATGGTAAAACGTCCAAGGCCAAACCGTGTGGCAAATCCAAATCCTTTTGATAAGGCTTGATACAAGTAGTTTCCTTGTCACGAATGGTAATAAAAAGGTTACGGTCTACAAAATCTTTGTTACTCTTTGACAAGAAATAACGCTCGTCTGCATAACGTGGCCACAGTTCTGCTAATTTTTCATAGTCCTTACGTGGCATGAAAAAGTCTAGATCATCATCCCAAGGAATGAAGCCCTTATTACGAAGGGCGCCAATGGCTCCTCCACCACAGAGATAGCACAACAAATCATGTTCTTTACAAAATGCGACGAAATATTCAGCCATTTCCAGACTACGAGCCTGAATCGCTTTCAAATCACTCATGTCTCTCCTCTTCTGTCCAATAACGAGTTATATCGTTTTATTATACCATAAAAAAGCCCTAAAAATCCATCAGATACTAAGAAAAATCAAAGCCTAAACCACTTTTTCACTAGTAATTCAAACTTTGATTTTTTTATAGTATTCTATCTCATTCCCATTTGGGCGAGTTTGGTCTGGTATTTATTTTGATCAACTAGAAGTCCTTGTCCACCATAGATATCATAAGCATCTACCCAGTCACCAAGTTCGGGAACAGTTAATCTTTCGATACCATTCTGAGCGCCTTCAATGACAGATAAACCATTGGTCAACAAGAAGCTATACGGTAAATTGGTCGAAGTCATCGCAAAGACTTTTCCAAGTGCCTCTGATCCCGTAAAGAGCTTGGTTGGATCTTTGATTTGCTCAAGAACTGCTGACATGACTTGTTGCTGACGTTTGGTACGGCCATAGTCTCCCTCATCATCATCACGGAAGCGAGCATAGTTCAGCAAGGTGGAGCCATTCATCTGCTGTTTTCCAACTTTAATGGTTTGAGTTGGGGACTCTGTCTCTGTTGCATGAAGGTCATCTCCAACTGTCGCTTCTGTTAAAGGTTGACCATTCAATGTTGAGAATTGGGCATCAATCGTTACTCCGTCAGGGAAGAGGGTATCAATAGCTGTTGCAAAGGCCTGGAAGTCGACCAGGGCATAGTACTTAATATCCAAATCAAAGTTATCTTTTAGAACCTTGCGGACCATTTCAGCACCTTTTTGCCCTTCTTGTTCCCCAAGTTCATAAGCAACATTTAGTTTGTTATCCGTCTGTTTCTGGCCATTTACAATCTTACTATACCCGTCGATATAAACTAAATTGTCACGCATAAAGCTGACTAGTTTAATCTTCTTATCCGATCCACTGACATTCAGTACCATGATCGTGTCAGTACGGGTTTCCGCACTATTTTGACCGATACGGCCATCTGTCCCCATGACTAGGATATTCACACCATCTTTGGTATCCTGACCGTTAAAGACCTCTACTTGAGCTGCCTTGGCGTAAGCTGGTTTATTTGTTGGATTGGCTGCTGACTGGAACCCTCGAAGAAACATGAAAATCATCCCTGCAAGCACACAAGTAATCAACAGCAGGAACCAAGTCAGTATTCGTTTGAAGCGAATTCTTCTTTTTTTCTTTTTGACTTTAGGTTGAGGAGTTACCTTTTCACGTTTCTTAGATCGACTTCTACTGCCATAAGTCGGAAGATCAATATCTCTACCCCAAGATTCTTCTTTTTCTTCTTGGTAGAAATGGTGAACTTCCGACTTGGGACCTGCCATTTTCTGTTGCAGATAATCAAACTCCCTCCGTTCACGGTCGTTGAGGTAATGAATATTTTTGAAGAGATAGTCATAACGTAACTGCTCGTGATGACTTAAAGGATTTTCTTTGCTCATTGACTCTCCTTTTCTATATCAGTTATGGTAAAAATCGGGTAGGTTCCCAGGATCTTGTGCTGGATTCCAATAGCTTCTAGTTCTTGTCTTGCAAAATGAACCAGTTCTTTGTCACTATAGTCTACATCGATAATGAAAAAGTATTCTCCCAAGGCTGTTTTAAGGGGGCGACTTTCAATCTTTGTTAAGTCAATCCCTCTCCAAGCAAAGGTCGAAAGTGCCTTGTAAAGAGCACCAGGTAGGTTGTCTGGTAAGGTCAAGGCCAAACTCATTTTTTCAGCTTGTGAGTTCAAAGGAATCTTCGGTATCTCTGCCCCTAACACCCAAAAACGTGTGAAATTGGCTTCCATTTCCTGAATATCCTCTGCAATCAATTCCAAGCCATATTCTTCAGCTGAACTTCTAGGAGCAATGGCTGCATAAGGCTGATCTGGATGTTCCGAAATAAAGCGGGCCGCATAGGCGGTACTGGCGGTTACCTCGATTTTAGCCTCTGGATAGTGTTTGTCGATGAATTTCTTTCCTTGAGCCAGAGCCTGAGGATGAGAAAAAATTTTCTCAATTTTTGACTGACCTGGAACCACCATCAACTGCTGGTGAATGGGCTGAACGATTTCTGCAACTGCTTGGATGCGAGCCTGATGAAAAAGATAATCCAAACTTTCATGAACGCTACCCTCAATAGAATTTTCAACTGGCACCACAGAATAGTCCACCAAGCCCTGTTCATAGGCCTTGATGACATCAGTGATATTGGCAAAAGCCTGCAATTGCTCTTTGGGAAAGGCTGTCTGCACAACATGATGCGAAAAAGATCCCTTGGGACCTAGATAGGCAATTTTCATCTCAGTTCCTCTATAATTTCCTCTGGGCTTAACTTGGTCACATCCAAAACCCGACTGGCTACTTCCTCATACCAAGCTTGTCTTTCTTGGAAAATAGTTGCCAATTCTTCCTTACTTTTGTTAAGAAAGAGCGGGCGCTGATTGTCTTTATCACCTACGATACGTTGGTAGAGGGTTTCAAAATCTGCTTTTAGGTAGATGTTATCAGGATTGGTTTTGAGCAAGTCACGATTTCTTCGAGAAATGACAACCCCTCCGCCAGTTGACACAACTCGGTCCGTTTTTAGTAAGTCAGCTAGGACTTCTGACTCGACTTGACGAAAGGCCACTTCTCCTTTTTCAGCGAAGAAATCCGCAATAGACATGCCCAAGCGTTCCTCGATTAAGGCATCCATATCGATATAGTCTGGGTCCAAGCCTCTAGCGATTGTCGACTTGCCAGCCCCCATAAATCCGAGTAATACCTTAGCCATGAATCAAGCTCTCCAAATCATCAAAGAAGCTAGGATAGCTGGTATTGATGGTTTCAGCACGATCAAGTTCCACTTCTCCATCCGCAACCAAGAGGGCTGCGATGGCTGTCATCATTCCAATTCGATGGTCACCAAACGTATTGACTCTAGCGCCATGAAGTCTTGATTTCCCTTTGATAATCATCCCGTCTGCTGTAGGAGTGATGTCCGCTCCCATGCTATTTAAGGCATCTGCCACCACCTGAATGCGGTCTGTTTCCTTGACCTTGAGTTCCTCAGCATCCTTAATGATCGTTACACCTTGCGCTTGTGTCGCTAGAAGGGCAATAATAGGCAATTCATCAATCAAGCGGGGAATCAAGGCTCCACCAATCTCTGTTCCTTTCAAGTCAGAGGACTCGACAGTTAGGGTTGCAGATTTTGCGACTGGATCGATATCAGTTATTTCTAGTTTTCCACCCATGGCACGAATGACATCAATAATACCAGTACGCGTTTCGTTGATGCCCACATTCTGCAGCACCACACGAGAGTTTGGAACAATCAAACCTGCGACCAACCAAAAGGCTGCACTGGAAATATCTCCTGGAACAACTACCTTTTGTCCGATCAGTTTTTGCGGCCCTTGGACTGTGATTTTCTTTCCGTCCACACTTAATTGACCACCAAATTGCTGCAGCATATCTTCGGTGTGGTTACGAGTACATTCTTTCTCGATAATAACGGACTCCCCCTGAGCCTGCAAAGCCGCAAACATCAAGGCAGACTTGACTTGAGCAGAGGCGATTGGCAATTCATAGTCAATAGGTGTAAGGTTTTTCGTCCCTTTTAGGTGAAGAGGGGGCAGGTCTCGCTCGGTTTGCCCTGAAATGCTAACGCCCATTTTTTTCAGTGGAATCGTCACGCGATCCATAGGACGTTTAGAAAGACTATCATCTCCAAACATCTCTACTTCGAAGTCTGCACCAGCAAGTACACCTGAGATCAGGCGAATCGAGGTGCCAGAATTTCCCATATCCAAGGCATTTTGTGGCGCTTTTAAGCCATCCATGCCAACACCTTGAATAGTAATAACCCCATCTTTATCCTCAATTTCAACACCAAGGTCACGAAAAACCTGCATGGTTGAGAGCACATCCTCTCCACGCAGAATATCATATACCTTGGTTTCTCCCTCAGCCAAACTTCCAAAAATAATCGAACGGTGACTGATAGACTTGTCACCTGGAACCCGGATACTGCCATGTAAGTGGCGAATGTTTGTTTTTAGTTTCATAGTTGACCTCATACTTGCAATACTTTTTCTTATTTTATCACAAAAAGGCCAGAAATTCCTGAAATTTCTGGCTTTTATACAGATAAAATACTATTTCAATAATTCTGAAACAGGTTCAAAGATAATTTTTTCAATGTCTGAAAGGTAAATAGATAATTGTTGCTGTTTGGCAAAGAAATCTGACAAAAGAGCGTTCTCTTGGATTTGTTTGCTGAAAGACTGCATCTTTTCTTGGAAAGAGGCGTCTGGCATTTGTCCCGTTTGCGCCATGACTTGGATTTCTTGCTGGAAAGCGAGGTAGTCTGCAAAAATCTTGCTAGCTTGTTCATCAGCTTGGATGGCATCTTTTGCCGCCTTAACTGCCTTGTATTCTGGTAATTCGCGTAACCCGCGACTAAGTTCATTTGCACTATCGTAAATATTTGACATGATTTTCTCCTTATTTGATGACGACTGTGTAGTCCGTATTTTCTGTAATTAAGCGCTCAGCTCGTTCCAAATCTTGAGTATTTTTAAAGGAAATTTGGAGAATCCCGTGAACATCCTCACGGTTTTCCTCGTTGATGTGGATGTTAACCAAGGAAGTTCCACGTAGCAATTCCAAAATCCGCAAGATGACATCTTCTTCATCGGGAACGTCGACATAGAGGTCGTAAGAGCTATCCACACCACCACGCTTATGGATTTCCATAGCTTGTCGTTGCGCACGCGCTTGGTTGAAAAAGTTCCAGATTTGCTCTTCATCTCCCCTGCTGATGGCCTGACCAATCGCTTCCAAGCGCTCCTTGAAATCCGCAATTCGATCTAGAATAGTCTCACGATTGGACAAGAGAATGGAAGTCCACATACCTGGCTCGCTTTCCGCAATCCGAGTCATATCTCGAAAACCACCCGCCGCAAAGCGTCTTGCCATCTCATGTTCTTGAGCATAAACTGCTGTCTGCTCCATGAGACCTGATGCCAAGATATGGGGAAAATGGCTAATCTGTGAAGTTACTCGATCGTGCTCCTTGGCATCAATTTCAATGAAACGAGCATGGAGACCTGAAAGTAGGTCCTTCATTTCCTCAAGCGTGTCTGAACTAGTCAAACTAGATGGAGTAAAGATATAGTAGGCATTTTCAAAGAGATTAACATCGGCAGAGGCAGCTCCTGTCTTGTGGCTACCAGCCATGGGATGGGCCCCGACAAAGCGGACAGGCTTGCCAACCAAATACTGCTCCGCCACATCTACAATGGCTGACTTGGTTGAGCCTGCATCTGAGATAATGATGCCTTCCTTCAAGTCTAAGTTTGCCAGCTCCTTAATAAAAGCAATGGTCTGTTTGATTGGCAAGGTCAGAATGATAACATCTGCTAGAGGAGCGAAACTAGCAAAATCATCCGTCGCACGGTCAATCATCCCCCGCTCCAAGGCAATATCTCTAGAAGCCTGACTGCGATTATAACCTAGAATTTCATAATCAGGATGATCGCGTTTGATACCAAGCGCCATCGAGGCACCAATCAAACCGAGACCTGCGATATAGATGGTTTTTGCCATAGGAACTCCTTAATAGTTCTTTGTATACTCACGGTGTTTGGTTACCGCTTCTTTTAATTCCTCTAGGTTGTCCGATGAAAATTTTTCAAGGATTTCTTGCGCCAGAACCGTTGCTACAACAGCTTCCATGACTACCCCAGCTGCTGGCAGAGCGGTCGGATCACTTCTCTCCACGGTTGCCTTGTAAGGTTCGTGGGTTTCGATATCCACACTCATAAGTGGTTTGTAAAGAGTGGGAATGGGTTTCATAACTCCACGAACAACAATTGGTTGCCCATTGGTCATACCACCTTCAAAACCACCTAGATTATTGGTACGACGAGTATAGCCGTCTTCTTTAGACCAGAGAATTTCATCCATAACTTGGCTGCCTTTGCGGTAACCAGCTTCAAATCCAAGACCAAATTCCACCCCTTTAAAGGCATTGATAGAAACAACTGCTTGGGCCAATCGCGCATCCAATTTTCTGTCCCATTGGACATAGGAGCCAAGGCCAACTGGAACGCCTCCGACGACTGTCTCTACAACCCCACCGATGGTATCACCGTCACGTTTGATTTGGTCAATATAGTCCTTGATTTCCTGTTCCCGCTCTTGGTTGACAATAGAAACTTCAGACTGGGCAGCTCGTTCCTTAATCTCAGCCACTGTCAGATTTTCAGGTACATCGATTTCCTTGCCACCAAAGACCACGACATGGTTGGCAATCTCCATATTTAGCTCAGCCAAAAGTCGTTTGGCTACTGCCCCAACAGCCACTCGCATGGTGGTTTCACGGGCAGATGACCTCTCCAAGGAATTTCGCAAATCATCAAAACGGTACTTAATGCCCCCAACTAAATCGGCATGACCTGGGCGAGGATGGGTAATTTTTCTCTTGCTTTTAAGGCGGTCTTCAATGTCCTCAGCAGACATGATATCCAGCCATTTTTGGTGGTCCTTATTGATGACATCCATGGTAATAGGTGCCCCTGTCGTCTTCCCGTGACGAACGCCCGAAGTAAAGACAACCTGGTCACTCTCAATCTTCATACGGCCACCACGACCGTAGCCACCCTGACGGCGTTTAAGGTCTCCATTAATATCCTCTGCTGTCAAAGGAAGTCCAGCTGGAATTCCTTCAATAATAGCCGTCAAACGGGGGCCGTGTGATTCTCCTGCAGTTAAATATCTCATACGTTCTCCTTATTTTACCAAGTAGTCTTTCATCTCTTCCAGAGAAACTGGGTGAATGGTCGCTGAACCAAGCTCTGGAACTAAGACCAATTTCAAGGTGTTTCCACGCGCTTTTTTATCATGAGTCAAAGCTTGATAAAGTTTGTCAACATCCCAGTTTTCATAATCAACAGGCAAGCCAAATTTCTGGCACATCTCTGTAATGGACTGGGTTATTCCTTCTGGCATGAGGCCTTTTCCCTCAGCAACCTTGGAAATCTGAACCATGCCCATAGCCACAGCTTCTCCATGCATGACCTTGCCATAACCGGCAGTTGCTTCAATAGCATGACCAATAGTGTGCCCAAAATTGAGGTAAAGACGAACACCGTTATCCAACTCATCTTCGACCACCATCTTGCGCTTAACCTGACAAGAATGTTCAATCAAAGTCTCTGCATGTTCCAAAATGCTCTCTACAGAACCATCTAGCTCCATCAAGAGAGCCCACAGTTCTGGATCCTCAATCAAGCCGTACTTGATAACCTCGCCCATCCCCTCAATCAGCTCTCTTTTTCCAAGCGTTTCTAGGACAAGCGGGTCAATCAGAACCCCATCTGGTTGGGCAAAAGTTCCCACCATATTTTTAGCAAAAGGAGTATTGACACCCGTCTTTCCACCAATAGACGAATCAACCTGGGCTGTCAAACTAGTCGGAATCTGAACAAAGTGAATGCCCCGCATATAGGTAGAGGCTACAAAACCAGCTAGGTCCCCAACGACACCACCACCAAGAGCCACGATCCCATCGCTACGAGTTAAACCCTGCTTGACTAGAAATTCATAGACCTTCTGAACAGTGGTTAAATTCTTTCGTTCTTCGCCTTCTAAAAAGTCAAAAACGGCCACCTGAAAACCAGCATCTTCTAGGCTGAGTTTGACCCTCTCTGCATAGAGAGAGGCTACATGGTTATCAGTTACGATAACCACTTTTTGAGGTTGCCAGAGTTCTCGCAACCATTGACCAGCCTGAGCCAGACAACCTTTTTCAATCTGAATATCATAAGGATGATGCGGAATATCGATTCTGATTTTCATAGTAGGGTCTCCTTTTCACTATTTATATTTTTCTGTTAAGGACTGCCAAATCTCGCCTGTCGGCATTTCTTTACCTGTCCACAGTTGAAAAGCTTCAGCAGCTTGATAGAGCAACATTCCTAGACCATTGACAGCTGGATTGCCCTGACTTCTAGCCCATTTCAAAAATGGCGTCTCAAAGGGTTGGTAAATAATATCTGCCACCAATAGAGTTTCTGGTAAGACTATGCTTTCAGGAACTGGGGATGACTGACCGTCCATTCCCACACTTGTCGCATTGACGAGCAGGTCCGACTTGGCAATCTTTTCTTGCAGGTCAGAAAGATCTTCTAAAGCATACAAGTCCACTTTAAAGCCTGTCTGCTCCTGTAACTTGGTCAGGTAAGGTCTTGTTTTTTCCATGGAAACTGAACGAACAAAGACTGAAACCTGACTGACACCATCCAAAATAGCCTGTGCCAAAATGGACTTGGCCGCACCACCTGCTCCTAGTATGGCCATTTTTTTACCTGAAATTGTAAAAGAAGGCAAGCTCTTAAAAAATCCCTTGCCATCTGTATTATATCCAATTAAAGTGCCATTATGATTGACAACAGTATTGACCGCCCCAATCAAACGAGCTTCATCACTCAATTCATCCAAAAAGGGAATCACTTGCTCCTTGTATGGCATAGAAAGATTAATCCCAAACATCTGGTAACGGCGAATATTAGTGACTGTTTCTGCCAGATCACTCGCTTCAATTTCCCATGCCACATAAACACCATTTGTAGCTGTCGCCTCAAAAGCACTATTGTGGATAAAGGGTGAAATAGAGTGTTTAATGGGATTGGCAACGACAGCCGCCATACGTGTGTAGCCATCAAGCTTCATCCAAAATCTCCCTGATTTTTTTCATGTTTGATAGAGAAATCTGACCTGGGGCACTCGCTTCATCCAGACTAGCAAATGACCAACTTGAACCCGTCACATCTGAAGTAATACGGGATACCTTGCCCATTTTCCCCATGGAAATGGTCACGTACTCTTGCTCAGGGTTGAGTGTCTTAAATCCTCGAGTGTAGTTCATCAGGTCTAAAACATCCTGCTCCGTATGGGCCATAACTGATACCTTGACCACTTTGGGAGAGAGACTGGTCAACTCAGACAAAATTTCCATCATGTTTTCAGGTGTCTCCTGGAAATTATGGTAACTCAAAACAAGATTTGGAAAATCCAACATTTCCTCAAAAACATCCTTGTAGCTGAAATACTCAAAATCTACATAATCCGGTTGATAGAGTTGAGTAACTTCCTTGATGATTTGAACATACTCTTCTGAGGAAAGTTCGATTTCTCCTCCCTCAGCGCGAGTCCGAAGGGTAAAGACCAGTTCGCGTCCTGCAAATTTTTCAAAGATAGCAGGTGCTACCTGTAAAATAGCGTCCTTTGCAAGAAAGTCCGCACGCCACTCAATGATATCGGCATCTTCATACCTAGTTGCATCCAGTTCTTGCGCTTCTTCTATACTTCTTGGCATCACTGAAACGATCAATTTCATCTACTAACCTTCATACTAATCACCTTGAGGTAATTACTGCTTTCATCTTTTTTATTATAGGCAAAGTCTGCTGGAAGACCATATTGGTTCAAGACCTGATACCTTCTTCCTGCAAAACCTTTATCAATTTGTTCTGTAAATTTCTGGCGGGAAACATTGGCAGCATTGGTACTGGCAATGATAATGCCTCCCGGATTTAAAATCTCTAGACTCTGGGAAATCAACTTGTGATAGTCCTTAGCTACAGAGAATGTTTGTTTTTTATTGCGGGCAAAGCTTGGTGGATCAAGAACAAGCACATCATAGGTCAAGCCTTTTCGCTTGGCATACTTGAAGTACTCAAAGACATCCATAACGATAAAACGATGATTGTCCGTGCTAAGTCCATTTGCATGAAAATGGGCTTCTGACAGCTCTCTAGACCGTTTGGCCAAGTCGACAGAAGTCGTCTCACTCGCGCCTCCCATAGCTGCAGCAACTGAAAAGGCAGCCGTATAGGAGAACATATTGAGCAAGGATTTGCCCATGGCTAGACCGTCAACCAGACTCCCACGAACCTCATGCTGGTCTAGGAAAATCCCTGTCATCAAGCCATCATTCATAAAGACTTGATAGAGCACGCCATTCTCAAGAACAGTAAAGTAATCTGGCGCTTCCTCACCATAAACATAGGCAGACTCGTAGTCTAGACCTTTAAAACGAATCTTTTCATAAGCCCCCAAGACCTCAGGGAAAACTTCCTTAAAAGCATTTATGATCAGCACACGAATCTGGTAAACAAAGGAATTGTACCAAGAAAAGACAGCATAATCTCCATAGAGATCAACAGTCAGACCACCAAAACCATCCCCCTCTTGGTTAAAAAGGCGAAAGGCAGTGGTCAAGTCATCTTGATAATAAGGCTTTCTAGCTTCCTTGGCCTTACGAAACAGGATTTCAAAAAAGGCTTGATTGAAACCAACCTTTTCCTTGCTGATGAACCAACCGATTCCTTTATTCTGTTGAGAAAGATAGGCGCTCCCTAAAAACTTCCCGTCTTGACTAAGAACTTCTACTGCCTGATCCGTCAGTTCAATATCTGTTAAATCACTTGCTTCCAAAAGAACTAGACCCTTAGCTAGCTTTTTTTCAACACGTCTGCTGACCCTAATTCTATTCATAGCTACTATTATAGCAAATTTTGTGACAATTCTCAAAAAAGAAACCGTTTAACCATATGTACTTTAGTTTACTGAGTGTCATTTTTGTTAAAATAAGTATATGCCATTTACTTTTCCACCAAAACATCCTTTCCCTTATAATGGAAAGAGAGATTCTATTCGCTAAAAATAGACAAAAACAGAAATGAGTATAGAATCTTGCGCAAACGTTTGCCTAGTTCTAAACTTTATGGTAGAATAAAACACAACATTGATAAGCAAGAGGAAAAACAATGCAAAATCAGACACTTATGCAATACTTTGAATGGTATTTGCCTCACGACGGCCAACACTGGACGCGACTGACAAATGACGCAGAGCACCTAGCAAACCTTGGCATCAGCCATGTCTGGATGCCACCTGCCTTCAAGGCAACCAACGAAAAAGATGTCGGCTATGGTGTTTACGATCTTTTTGACCTAGGTGAATTTCACCAAAAAGGGACTGTCCGTACCAAGTATGGGTTTAAAGAAGATTATCTTCAAGCCATTCAAGCCCTAAAGGCGCAGGGAATTCAACCTATGGCCGATGTGGTGCTCAATCACAAGGCTGCTGCCGATCTTATGGAAGCCTTTCAGGTTATTGAAGTGGACCCTGAGGACCGTACCGTTCAATTAAGCGAGCCCTTTACTATCAATGGCTGGACTCACTTTACTTTCGATGGTCGCCAAGATACCTACAATGACTTCCACTGGCACTGGTACCACTTTACAGGTACAGACTACGATGCCAAACGCCGTAAGTCTGGTATTTACCTGATCCAAGGAGACAATAAAGGTTGGGCCAACGAGGAATTGGTCGATAACGAAAACGGTAACTACGACTACCTCATGTATGCCGACCTAGACTTTAAGCACCCTGAAGTCATCCAAAACATCTATGACTGGGCTGACTGGTTCATGGAAACGACTGGTGTAGCTGGTTTCCGTTTGGATGCCGTTAAGCACATCGACTCCTTCTTTATGGGCAATTTCATTCGTGATATGAAGGAAAAATACGGTCAAGATTTCTATGTTTTTGGGGAATTTTGGAACCCAGACAAGGAAGCCAATCTAGACTATCTCGAGAAAATAGAAGAACGTTTTGACCTTGTCGATGTTCGCCTCCACCAGAACCTCTTTGAAGCTAGCCATGCTGGAGCAAGTTACGACCTTCGTAACATTTTCACAGATAGCTTGGTTGAACTAAAACCCGATAAGGCTGTGACCTTTGTAGACAACCACGATACCCAACGAGGACAGGCCCTCGAATCGACTGTTGAAGAATGGTTTAAACCAGCAGCCTATGCCCTTATTCTATTACGTCAAGATGGGCTTCCATGTATCTTTTACGGAGATTATTATGGCATTTCAGGGCAATTTGCTCAACAAGATTTCAGAGAAGTTCTTGACCGTCTCCTAGCCATCCGAAAAGATTTGGCCTATGGAGAGCAAACAGACTACTTTGACGATATCAACTGCATCGGATGGGTTCGTTCAGGCGCTGAACATCAATCACCGCTTGCAGTCCTTATCTCAAACGACCAAGAAAACAGCAAGTCTATGTTTGTCGGGCAAGAATGGGCTGACCAAACCTTTGTTGACCTCCTTGAAAATCATCCAGCACAAGTCACTATCAATGCTGAAGGTTATGGAGAATTTCCAGTAGCAGCGGGTTCAGTCAGTGTCTGGGCAGTTAATACGATCTAAAAAACTAAGCCAAGTCCACTAGGATTTGGCTTTTTTATGTATGCAGAAAAGACCTACCCTAATGGATAGATCTTTATTGTCTTACAATTTACCTGCTACGGCATCCAGCAAGTCCTGAATCTTAGCTTGGTTGCTTCCTCCTGCCATAGCCATGTCTGGTTTACCACCACCACGTCCATCGACGATTGGAGCCAATTCTTTAACCAAGTTTCCTGCGTGTACATCTTTAGTCTTGCTTGCTACGAGGACATTGACCTTGTAACCAATAGCGGCAACTAGGACAAGCACATCAGAGTAGTCTTTTTGTTTCCAGTTATCCGCAAAGGTACGAAGGGCACTTGCATCTGATACAGAAACTTGGCTTGCAATGTAACGGTGTCCGTTGACTTCCTTCACATCCTTAAAGACATCACCTGCCGCTGCAGCTGCTGCTTTTTCCTTCAATTCTGCATTTTCTTTTTGCAATTGACGGAGTTGCTCTTGAAGGCCTTCAACCTTGTGAGGTACTTCCTTGAGTTGAGGTGCTTTAAGAGTTGATGCAACAGCTTTAAGAGCGTCTTCTTGTTCACGGTAGGCTTCAAAGGCTTCTTTACCAGTCACTGCCAAGATACGACGAGTTCCTGAACCAATCCCTTCTTCTTTGACAATCTTGAAGAGGCCAATTTCAGAAGTGTTGCCAACGTGGGTACCACCACAAAGCTCAATAGAGTAGTCACCGATGGTCACAACGCGGACTTCTTTACCATATTTCTCACCAAAGAGGGCCATAGCTCCCATTTCTTTAGCCGTGTCAATATCTGTCTCAACAGTTTCCACTGCGATGGCTTCCCAAATCTTCTCATTGACTTGCTGTTCAATGGCGCGCAACTCTTCAGGAGTCACAGCTTGGAAGTGAGTAAAGTCAAAGCGAAGAAATTCTACTTCGTTCAGAGATCCTGCTTGTGTCGCATGGTGGCCAAGGATATTGTGAAGAGCCGCATGGAGCAAGTGAGTCGCAGTGTGGTTTTTCATAACACGATGACGACGGTTGGTATCGATAGCCAAGGTGTATTCTTGGTTCAAAGCAAGAGGAGCAAGAACTTCAACAGTATGAAGAGCTTGGCCATTTGGTGCTTTTTGAACATCTATCACAGTAGCCACGACATTTCCAGCAGCGTCCAAGATTTGACCGTGGTCAGCTACTTGTCCACCCATTTCAGCATAGAATGGAGTTTCCGCAAAGATAAGAGAGGCAGTTCCTTCAGAAACAGCTTCTACTTCTGCATTGTCAGCCACGATAGCCACCAACTTAGAAGACAATTGGCTAGCATTGTAGTTGAAGACACTTTCTACAGTGATGTTTTGAAGGGTTTCATTTTGCATACCCATTGAACCACCCTTAACAGCTGACGCACGCGCGCGTTCTTGCTGTTCTTTCATGGCTGCTTCAAAACCTTCACGGTCCACAGTCATACCAGCTTCTTCAGCGATTTCTTCAGTCAATTCAACTGGGAATCCATATGTATCGTAGAGTTTGAAGACATCTTGCCCCGCGATAACGTTTTGACCTTTGGCTTTCAGGTCTGCTACGATACCTTGGGCAAAATGTTGACCTGAGTGAAGAGTACGGGCAAATGACTCTTCCTCGCTCTTCACGATTTTCTCGATAAAGTCACATTTTTCAAGCACTTCTGGGTAGTAGCTTTCCATGATTTTTCCAACAGTTGGAACGAGTTTGTAAAGGAAAGGCTCGTTGATACCCAATTTTTGACCGTGCATAGACGCGCGACGGAGGAGACGGCGAAGGACATAACCACGACCTTCATTTCCAGGAAGGGCACCATCACCGATGGCAAATGAAAGAGAACGGATATGGTCAGCAATGACCTTGAAGCTCATGTTGTCGCCATCTTGGTCATAAACCTTACCAGACAATTTCTCAACTTCACGGATGATTGGCATGAAGAGGTCTGTTTCAAAGTTTGTCTTAGCCCCTTGGATAACTGCCACCAAACGCTCCAAACCAGCACCCGTATCAATATTCTTGTGTGGCAATTCCTTGTACTCACTACGAGGAACAGCTGGATCAGCGTTGAATTGTGACAAAACGATGTTCCAGATTTCGATGTAACGGTCGTTTTCGATATCCTCTGCAAGCAGGCGAAGACCAATATTTTCTGGGTCAAAGGCTTCTCCACGGTCAAAGAAGATTTCTGTATCAGGTCCAGAAGGTCCCGCACCGATTTCCCAGAAGTTGTCTTCGATTGGGATCAAGTGGCTTGGGTCCACTCCTACTTCAATCCAGCGGTTGTAAGAATCTTTATCATCTGGATAGTAGGTCATGTAGAGTTTTTCAGCTGGAAAATCAAACCATTCTGGGCTTGTCAAAAGCTCATAAGCCCATGTGATGGCTTCGTCACGGAAGTAATCTCCGATTGAGAAGTTCCCCAACATTTCAAACATGGTATGGTGACGCGCAGTTTTCCCTACATTTTCAATATCGTTAGTACGGATAGCTTTTTGCGCATTGGTAATACGTGGATTTTCAGGGATAATGGTTCCGTCAAAGTATTTCTTAAGGGTTGCTACCCCAGAGTTAATCCACAAAAGAGTTGGGTCATTTACAGGAACCAAGCTGACTGATGGTTCTACAGAGTGACCTTTGCTTGCCCAGAAATCTAGCCACATTTGGCGTACTTGAGCACTAGATAGTTGTTTCATAATATCTCCTTATTTACTTGTTTAATTTGATTGGCTTTCCAGCATCTCCACATAGTCAATCGCGACACAGAGGGAAATGACTAGGTCTGCATAAGAGTCTTCATAGACGGTTACGGTGTAAGTTGAGGTCAAATGGAAAATCTCTTTCCGAATCTCGGCAATCACTTGGTCACGATCATCCAGCAATTTGAAATTCAAATCCCAGATATTGCCCTCGATACGAAGCCCCAGATTGTCAAACTCATACTTATCTCGAAAGAAGGTCAACTTCTTACGAATAACGAAATTGGAACCGTTTCGTAGCTGAATAGTAAAGCGAGGAAGCAAGGTGAAAAATTCTTTACTAATCTCACTGACTTGCTCACCATAGGCGTCATAGATGGTAAAGGTCTTAGGAATTTGGAAGAAAGATCCCTCCACTTGATAGTTCACTACTCCTCTGTCATCCTTGATATCAAAACGTTCGCCTCCAAGACGAAACTTTTGTTTGACAAGAAATGTCTTCATAAACACCTCCAAAAATCAAAAGACAAGTCCATATCACGAAGGGCGAAAAACCGCGGTACCACCTTCATTCAATGAACTTGTCATTCTCTTATTCTTATGCAATTGTCTGATTGAGTAGCATGACTTCCTAGCTTAGATGGCTTGCAGCACCGCCAATTCTCTGGACTAAGACAACTGAAAATCAATTCTCAACTTTCTTATTATATCGTTTTTTGAGTTCTGCGTCAACTGGGAATCATCTCCATTGAATCAGACCCATTCCCTACATCTCAGATTACTTTTTCAGAATATATTTTTTCTTACTGCTATCACTCTTTTTATCCCAACTTTTATCCCAAAGTTTTGAATTGCTAAAGATAGCTTCGAAAATATTTACAAATATAAAGTACCCTATCACCAAATATATGGAATCCGTTGTTAGGTATTGTCTATCCAAGCCATCCTTTAAATGGATTAGTATAGCTGTTTGTTGAACAATCAAAAAGGTTGGCCAATAACTTTTTTTGAAAAAAGTAGATATTTTCATCTTTGTTACCGCTTTCTATTCGTATAAACTTAGTATACTACTAGGCAAGCAAATAAGCAACTCGAATAGAAAAAGATAAGGCTGTAAAAGTTAACTTCTATTAAAAAAACGAACCAGCTTAACTGATTCGTTTCGTGTCTGCTAACTTCTACTTCCGATACATCTTAAATTGTAGGAAGAGATCGCTATATTTGCCTGTCCATTTATGGTCGAATTTCTCATAAACTTCTAGGTGTTTCATGGTATCAGCGTCTGGATAGAAAGATTTGTCTTCCTTGGTCTCCTCTGGGAGCATTTCCTTAGCTGGTAGGTTTGGTGTTGAATAGCCCACATACTCGGCATTTTTGAGAGCATTTTCGGGTTTCAACATAAAGTTGATAAAGGCATAGGCCGCATCTTGGTTTTTCACGGTTTTTGGAATGACCATGTTATCAAACCAGAGGTTACTTGCTTCTGTCGGAACGACATACTTGAGGTTAGGATTTTTCTCCAACATCTGGCTGGCTTCTCCTGAGAAGGTCACACCAATAGCAGCATTGTTCTGGATCATGTAACCCTTCATCTCGTCCGCCACAATGGCCTTGATATTTGGAGTCAGTTTATAGAGCTTATCCACTGTCTCTTCCAACTGCTGAGGATCCTTGGAGTTGAGGCTGTAACCAAGTGAGTTAAGTCCGAATCCCAGCACCTCACGCGCCCCATCAAAGAGCATGATGGAATCCTTGTACTCTGGCTTCCAGAGGTCATCCCAATGCTCAGGCGCCTCCTCTACCATGGTTTCATTGTAGACAATTCCCAAGGTTCCCCAGAAGTAAGGAATGGAGAATTTATTGCCTGGGTCAAAAGACTGGTTGAGGAACTCTGGTCCGATATTTTCAATCCCTTCAATTTTTGAATAATCAAGAGGTACTAAGAGGTCTTCATCCTTCATCTTGTTGATCATGTACTCACTCGGGATGGCAATATCGTAGGTCGTTCCACCCTGCTTGATTTTGGTATACATGGCTTCGTTGGAGTCAAAGGTCTCATACTGGACTTGGATTCCTGTCTCTTCAGTGAATTGCTCCAAGAGTTCTGGATCGATATAGTCTCCCCAGTTGTAGATAACCAATTTTTGACTATCTCGACTATTGATTTTACTATCTAAATGAGTCGCAATTCCCCACAAGATCAGGATAATGGCTACGATTCCTGCTAAAAATGAATAGAGTTTTTTCATGCTTGCTCCTCCTTCTCACGTGAGATAAAGTAATAACCTACAACTAGGATAATACTAAAGAGAAAGACAAGGGCAGATAGGGCATTGATTTCCAGTGAAATCCCCTTCCGAGCACGGGAGTAGATCTCAACTGACAGGGTCGAAAAGCCATTTCCTGTTACAAAGAAGGTCACGGCAAAGTCATCCAGCGAGTAGGTAAAGGCCATGAAATAACCTGCAATGATAGACGGTGTCAGGTAAGGAAGCATGATTTCCTTAAACATTTGAAACTGGCTGGCACCAAGGTCATAGGCCGCGTGAATCATATCATCATTCATTTCCTTGAGACGAGGCAAGACCATCAAGACCACGATAGGGATGGAAAAGGCCACGTGACTAGATAGAACCGTCAAAAATCCAAGTGAAAACTTAAGCTGGGTAAAAAGAATCAAGAAGCTGGCACCAATCATAACGTCGGGTGCAACCATGAGGATATTATTGAGTGATAAAAAGGCTTCTTGGTATTTCTTACGAGACTGGTAGATATAGATAGCTCCGAAAGTCCCGATAATGGTCGCAATCAAGGCTGATAGAAAGGCCAAGAAAAAGGTTTGGGTGAGGATTAACATGAGACGACCATCACCAAACATGGTTTGAAAATGGCTCAAGCTAAAGCCTGTAAAGCTGTTCATATCATCCCCTGCATTAAAGGCATAGCCAATCAAGTAAAAGATTGGCAAATATAGGATGATGAAGACAAAGGCTAGGTAGAGATTGGCAAATTTTTTCATCGTTCTCTCCTTTCCTTAGTCACCCACATGGTGATAAACATGGTTAGGATAAGAACAACACCGATAGTTGACCCCATACCGTAGTTATCATTGGTCAGGAAGTTCTGCTCGATGGCAGTCCCCAAAGTAATCACTCGGTTCCCACCAATTAAACGGGTCAACATGAAGAGACTCAAACTCGGGATAAAGACAGATTGGACTCCGCTTCGCACCCCGTTCATAGACAGAGGGAAGATAACGTGGCGGAAAGTTTCCCACTTGGTCGCACCGAGGTCATAGCTGGCATTGATGAGATTGTTATCCATATCATCCAAGACATTGAAAATCGGCAAAATCATAAAGGGAAGCTCGATGTAGCTTGCGACAAAAATAAAGGAGAAATCCGTAAAGAGCAACTGTTGCGAACCGATTCCGATAAATTCCAAGAATTGGTTAATAGACCCATTCTGACCAAAAATTCCTATAAAGGCATAGGCCTTGAGGAGGAGATTGATCCATGTCGGCAAGATAATCAGCATGAGCCAGAGTTGACGGTGCTTGAGACGAGTCAAAAAGAGGGCTGTTGGATAGCTGATAAGAAGTGTCACTAGAGTTACAATCCCAGCATAGAGCACAGAGTTGAAGCTCATTTTGAGGTAGGTCAAGTTTTGTGACGCAAAGTAAGATTTATAGTTTTCTAAACTAAACTGCCCTTCAATGTTGAAAAAGGATTGACCGAAAATCAAGACCAAGGGTGCGAGGACAAAGAGGACAATCCAAAGCATATAGGGCACTACAAAGAGTTTAGAGGTTGTTTTCTTCATCTCTTTCCTCCTCGATCGCGTTAATCAGACCTGCTTCTTGCTCTTCGATTTCTACGTATTCTTCGATACGAGCATCGAACTCTTCTTCGGTTTCGTTGAGACGCATGATGTGGATATCTTCTGGTTCAAAGTCCAGACCGATTTCCTCACCAACAATGGCCTTACGGGTTGAGTGGATCATCCATTCATTTCCAAGTTCGTCATAGGCGATAATTTCATAGTGAACCCCACGGAAGAGCTGGGTATCGACCTTAACTTGGAGCTTGCCTTCTTCAGGAAGGGTAATCCGCAAGTCCTCTGGACGAATCACGACCTCAACAGGTTCATTTGGCTTCATCCCACCATCGACCGCTTCAAAGCGTTTGCCGTTAAACTCAACCAAGTAGTCCTCAATCATGGTTCCTGGCAAGATATTTGACTCACCGATAAAGGTTGCAACAAAATGGTTAATCGGCTCATCGTAGATATCCACAGGTGTTCCAGACTGGACAATCTCGCCATCATTCATAACGAAAATCCAGTCACTCATGGCAAGCGCTTCTTCCTGATCGTGAGTGACAAAAACAAAGGTAATGCCCAATCGTTGTTGCAGTTCACGCAGTTCGTACTGCATGTCTGTTCTTAATTTCAAGTCCAGCGCTGATAAAGGTTCATCCAACAAAACCACACGGGGTTGGTTGATGATAGCACGGGCAATAGCCACACGCTGACGTTGTCCTCCAGAGAGTTTACGAATGGAACGTTTTTCGTAACCTTCCAACTGAACCATCTTGAGAACTTCCGCTACGCGTTTCTCGATTTCTTTCTTGTCAATCTTGCGCAAGCGGAGCGGAAAGGCAACATTTTCAAACACATTCATATGTGGAAACAAGGCATAGGATTGGAAGACCGTATGGACGTCTCGTTTGTTGGTTGGGATGTCGTTGATACGAACACCGTCCAGCAAAATATCTCCAGTCGTCGCATCCAGTAAACCTGCAATAATGTTTAGGATGGTTGATTTCCCTGAACCAGATGCGCCTAGAAGGGTGTAGAATTTCCCTTCTTCCAACTCAAAGTTGATATCTTTGAGAACCTTGGTGTTGCTGTCTTCAAAAACTTTAGAGACGTTTTTGAATTCAATAATTGGTTTTTTCAATTGTCATAAATTCCTTCTTTTTCATAAATTAACAGATCAGGGCTCTGTCAGGCCGCTACTACCTCGTGTAGGAGATTAAACTGCCTACATACATTTTCACTAACGATAGGCTTTCACCCCCTTTACAATGGTTATAGCAGCAACTTTTCTACCCCAACCTTATTCCTTCTCACCCAAGATTCGGACTTCTCTCTCAAGGGTGACACCTGAGTGTTCCTTGACTTTTTCGATAACAGATTGGATCAAGTCTTCGTAGTCTTTGGCCGTTCCGTCAGCAACATTGATCATGAAACCGGCATGCTTTTCAGATACTTCCACACCACCGATACGATAGCCTTTCAAGCCAGCTTCTGAAATCAGCTGTCCTGCAAAATGCCCAACTGGACGCTTAAAGACTGAACCACAAGATGGGTATTCTAATGGTTGTTTGAGTTCACGTAGGTGCGTCAAGCGGTCCATTTCTTGCTTGATAACCTGGTGATTTCCTGGAGCTAGGGCAAATTTAGCTGACAAAACAACAGCCCCAGAATCCTGAATAGCTGAATGGCGGTAACCAAAAGCCAAATTCTTGGCAGATAAGGTCTCGATTTCCCCTTCCTTGGTCAAAATTTGACAAGACTGCAAGATATGAGCAATCTCTCCTCCATAGGCTCCCGCATTCATAAAGACAGCTCCTCCGATGCTTCCAGGAATCCCACAAGCAAACTCAAAACCAGTCAAACTATGACGGAGGGCAATACGTGTTGTTTCGATCAAGTTCGCTCCTGCTTCCGCTTCGATGGTATAGCCATCAACCGAAACGTTATTAAGCTTATCACACAAGATGACAAAACCACGGATTCCACCTTCACGAACGATGATATTGCTGGCATTCCCAAGCACCATCCAAGGAATATTTTCTTGATTGGCAAATTGGACGACACGAGCCATCTCATAGCGATTTCGTGGCAAAACTAGATAATCCGCTCGACCTCCTACCCTGGTATAGGTATAGGTCTTCAAGGGTTCTTTAAAACGAATATCGATTCCTTCTAGGATTTCAAGCATTTTTTCTTTTACTGACATGTCACTCTTCCTTTTTCAAAATTCATTCCATTATACCATTTTTAGAGACATTTGACGACCATAAAAAGAGCTTGTTTTATCATTACATAAAAAAAGAGGTCACCCCTCTTTTTATGATTTTTTCCAAAATGTAAATTTGGTTAGCCAGATAAAGGCTATAAGCTCTACGAGAAGAATGAACTCAACTAGAAGCGGGTTTACAATCCAGCCTACCTGAGATAAGGCTGGAGCCAAGTCAAACAAGGCATGCAAACCATAGGCAGCAAGGAGGTAGATCCATTTCTTTTGACGGACACTTTGATAGACCCAGATGGAAAGACCGATTTGGAAAACTAAGGCAAGCACACGTTCAACTCCTAGTAAATAAACCTGCCATACAGAAAGAGACTGGACCGTTTCAAGTGTAGACTTTGGAAGGAGATTGGCTACATCAGTATTTGAAGACTGGATGAGTGAAAAGAGAATCAACAAACTGATCAAGCTTCCCATTCCGAGATAGAGCATCTCCAAGCCCCCATGTCCCAAACCATAAGCCAAAGCATCTCGATCTTCTAGCTTTCTTTTTTTCTCCAACCATTTAAAAAAGACAAGACGAGCTGTTTCCTCAAAGAGGGCAGCCATGGTAATCCCATAAAGGACGTATAAGAAAGGCTGCTCCTGCATAAGCGGAATGGTTCCATCTTTTTGCGGATGGAGTATCAGAAGGTGAACCATCTTCTCTAACACTTGAGAAGAAACAAAAAATGCGATTGCCCCCAAGCCCATCACTGCAAGAGAGATTTTAAACCGTTTTTTGGCATACCAAGTTCCACCTACTAGAATGAGAACTAAAGCGATCATGGTGAGGATAATATGTACTGTCATCTTTTTCTCCTATTCTGACTTATCAATATCTTTCTTCATCTCGTCAACGTTAAATTTGGCAAATAAATACTGGCGATCTTGGACTGGAAAACGTTGGTCCAACTGGTCGACTGCCCCAACCTCAATCATTCCTTCTTTGATAACAAAGTCCATCACATGCCCACCAAAGGTCAAATCATCTGAGATAAAATGCAAATGGTAGCCTGCAACACTCACCCCATGGAAAATCTCCGGTGTCCAAAATCCAACAATGGTTCCCGATACATTTTCACGGCTATATTCAGGTTGGTGTGTCGCGACATCAGCAAACTTGGTATCAGGTGTGGATTTAGGAATCATCCGCACATGCATTTGTGAAAATTCGCCATGAATCTTGATGGAACGAAAAAGATTTTCCCCATCATAGTAGGACTCAATTCGTTTTTCCAATTCCTTGTCCGTCATCTCAAAGCGCTGACGAAAAATCACTTCTGCCTGATGAGGAACTACTGCTGCATAGGGAATTAGAGCATCCGCTGCCACCTCAACGATTTCAGGCGTTTGACCAGATCCCTTGGCTTGATAAGCCTTGCCATCAAGGACAATCAACTCCCCATCAATCGAATCAAGGGTTCCCAAACCAAGGTCACCATGTTCCAGCAATTCTCCCACTGTCATGGTTCCACCATAGAGACCTGCCATTAGAGCACCCAGAGTATTGTATTGAAATAATTTTACCGGTTCCTGCACTTTTCTATCCATTCTCTTTCTTATCTTCTTTTCAATGAATCATCATACTTTCTAAGTATACCACATTTGCTCCTAGTTGTGAAAGGGGGAATGCTTTTCCCATTGCAAAGGAGGCAAAAAAAAGGTACAATGTAACAAAATCAACGGAGGTCTGGAATGAAGAAAGAAAGTAAATACCAAGCAGTCGTTTCCTTTCTCAAAAAAGGTATCGAATCAGGAAAATTTCCAACAGGTAGCCGACTTCCCTCTATCCGTCAACTGAGCCAAGACTTCCACTGTAGCAAGGACACTATCCAACGAGCCCTGCTGGAATTACGCCATGAACAATACCTCTATGCCAAACCCCAAAGTGGCTACTATGTTCTGGAACAAGGACAGCACCAAGACTTGGAAATCGAAGTCACTGACGAACATGCCAGTGCCTATGACGACTTCCGACTCTGCGTCAACGAAACCCTGATAGGCCGAGAAAACTACCTCTTCAACTACTATGACAACCAAGAAGGTCTTGAGGAACTCAGACAATCTGTCCATCAACTCCTCTTTGACCAAGCCCTCTACTGTAAACCCGATCAACTGGTTCTAACTTCTGGCACCCAGCAAGCTCTCTTTATCCTTTCTCAGATTAACTTTCCGAGCCAGGGAGAGGAGATTTTGGTCGAACAGCCGACCTACCACCGGATGAATCGCCTCTTGGTCGCTCAGGGATTGGCCTACCAGACCATTGAACGCCGTATTGATGGCATTGACCTTGAAGAACTGGAAGAACAGTTTAAATCTGGGAAAATCAAGTTTTTCTATACCATTCCTCGTTTCCACTATCCTCTTGGCCATTCCTATTCTGATCAGGAAAAAAGGGCCATTCTGGATCTAGCAAACCAGTATGGTGTATATATCGTCGAGGATGATTATCTAGGTGACTTAGACTCTAAAAAGGGACAAACCTTCCACTATCTGGATACTGAGGATCGCGTCATTTATATCAAGTCCTTCTCAACCAGTCTCTTTCCAGCCCTTCGTATTACCGCCCTCATTCTCCCAAATGCCCTAAAAGAGGCCTTTGTTTCCTACAAAAATATCCTAGACTATGATAGCAATCTCATCATGCAAAAGGCTCTTTCTCTTTACATCGATAGCCAGTTATTTGAAAAAAATCGACTGGCCAGACTGACCCTTCAGGAAAACTATCAGGCTCGGATAAAAAAAATGCTTGAAGGAAACACCTGTCCCTTGCCCCACTATCCTCTACACGATGGTCTTCTCCTTGATTTGAGACACTATCCTAAGATTGCCAGTTTGAAACACAGCTCACTCAAACTAGACTTTTTTGAGAAGGCTTATTTGGACACCTGCCCTTATCAGTTCGCCAAAGTCTCTCTCGAAAATCTAGAAGAGCTATTAGAATACATAAAAGCAGAATTGGATTAAAGTCCAACTCTGCTTTTTCTTATTGTTCAACTTCTGTTAGTTTCGCAGCCTTTTCAAGATAAGTTTGATAGGTTCCGTCATCTTTTAGTTTTTGGATAACCTTATCGACTACAGCTTTCAAGTCTGACTGATCCTTCTTGATAGCAACAGCATTGGCTTCGCCATCTTTCATCGTCAAGTTAACAGATGCAACAACAAGGTCTGAGTTTTTACCTGCGTAGCTAAGAGCAACTGGTTCATCCATATGAACAGCATCCACTTTTCCAGCCTGCAATTCATTGACTGCTTCCCCCATATTGGTCAAGGATGTCAACTGGGCATTTGGCAATTGTTCCTTGACCATGGTTTCTGGCACAGTTCCCTTTTGAGCTGCGATATTGGCACTTGCGAGGCTTGAAATATCCTTGTATTTGTCTAAATCGGCTTTTCTAACCAAGAAGCTCATTTTGTTTTCATAGTAAGGGATTGAAAAGTCAAAGACTTCCTTTCTCTCATCTGTAGCACTAATACCTGCAATAGCCAAGTCAGCCTTTCCAGTTTGAAGACTGGTCAAGACATTGTCAAAACTCATGCTAGAGATTTCAAGTTTAACCCCAAGCTCGTCTGCAATTGCTTGAGCCATATCAATATCTGCACCAACCACTTGGTTTTTACCATCTACCAAGACTTGGAATTCAAACGGCGCATAGTCTGGGCTAGTCGCCACAACTAGCTTCCCTTTTTGTTTGATAGCATCCACAGCAGACTGGGAACTATCCGTTCCTGACTGGCAAGCTACTAAAATCATGCTGGCAAGCATACTACACACAACTAATATCCATTTCTTAAACTTCATAAATAAACGACCTTTCTGTTAATTCTGAATAATTATAACTCTTTTAAAAATAGTTGTCAACCCTTTTAGAGATTTTGATTGTAAAACAATTCTTTTCATAAAAAAGAAGACTGATTTATTTTAATCAGCCTTTTCTTCTGTATATTTAAACCGTTTCTTATAATTCGACAATCTTACCTGTTTCAAAGTAAACAACCCATTCACAGATATTTTTTGCGTAGTCTCCAATACGTTCCAAGAAAGAAATGACTTGGAAGTAATCACGGCCTGTAACTATAGCTTCAGGATTTTTCCTAATTTCTTCTGTTGCCAAATCTCGGATGCTATCAAAGTAATGGTTGATTTTTTCATCCATCGCCGCTACTTCGTAGGCTTGATCCACAGAACCGTTGAGATAGAGATCTAGGGCTGCTTCGACGAAATTTTTCACGTCGCGTCCCATCTTTTTGATTTCTTCTTCAACAGAAGGGATACGTTGCTCCCCCTTCATACGAATGGTCGCCTCAGCGATAGACACTGCATGATCTCCCATGCGTTCCACGTCTGACACTGCCTTGAGAACGGTCAAGACGGTACGAAGGTCTTGCGAAACAGGTTGTTGGAGGGCGATCATTTCAAATGATTTCTTTTCCAACTTCACTTCATATTCATTTACTTCTGCATCGTCTTCGATGACTTCTTTTGCCAAATCACGGTCATGCGTAACAAAGGCACGCACTGTACGATTGATCTGTGAGAGCACTTCTTGTCCCATAGCATAGAACTGGTTGTGCAATTTCTCCAAATCTTCTTCAAATTGAGATCGTAACATCATTCAACTCCTTATCCAAATTTTCCTGTAATATAATCTTCTGTTTCCTTGTTTTGTGGCTCTAGGAACATCTTCTTCGTATCATTAAACTCGATCAAATCCCCATCTAGGAAAAATCCTGTTTTATCAGAGATACGTGAGGCTTGTTGCATCGAACGCGTTACCAAGAGCATGGTGTATTTATCTTTCAGACCATACAAGGTTTCCTCAATCTTACCTGCAGAAATAGGATCCAAAGCTGAAGTTGGTTCATCTAAGAGGATGATTTTCGGACTGGTTGCTAAGACACGAGCAACACAAACACGTTGTTGTTGTCCACCAGAGAGACCAATGGCCGAATCATGCAAACGATCCTTTACTTCATCCCAGATAGAAGCATGTTGCAAGGCCTTTTCTACTGCTTCATCCAAAACATGTTTATCCTTAACCCCATTGATACGCAGCCCATAGACAACATTTTCGTAGATAGACATAGGGAAGGGATTGGGCTGTTGAAAGACCATACCAATTTCCTTACGCAATTCAACCGTATCGGTACGGGGGCTGTAGATATTGTGACCATTATAGACCACTGATCCAGTTGTAGTCACCTCAGGATTTAGATCGCCCATGCGGTTGATGGCTTTGAGTAGGGTGGACTTTCCTGATCCAGATGGACCTATCAAGGCCGTTATTTCCTTAGGTTGGAAAGAAAGGGAAACACTATTCAAGGCCTTCTTTTTATTGTAATAAACGGACAGGTCTGAGACCTGTAAAATCGCTTCTGACATACCGTTTCCTTTCTAACCAAAGTGTCCCGTTACATAATCATTTGTTGACTGTAACTTAGCATTTTGGAAAATATTGGATGTCTTATCATACTCAATCAAGTCACCCAAGTAGAAAAATCCTGTGTAGTCACTTGCACGCGCAGCCTGTTGCATACTGTGGGTAACGATGATGATGGTAAAGTCCTTCTTCAATTCCAACATGGTTTCTTCCAGCTGGGCTGTCGCAATCGGATCCAAGGCTGACGCCGGTTCATCCATCAAGAGGATATCTGGCTTAACAGAGATAGCGCGAGCGATACAGAGACGTTGTTGCTGACCTCCAGAAAGCATTAAGGCTGATTTGTGGAGGTCGTCTTTGACCTGATCCCAAAGGGCAGCCTGTCTTAGAGAGGTTTCTACAATTTCATCAAGTACTTTCTTATCCTTAACACCTGCACGTTCATGAGCAAAAGTGATGTTGTGGTAAATAGACTTGGCAAATGGATTTGGACGTTGAAAGACCATTCCGATATGCTTGCGCATCTCATAGACGTTGATTTCTGGACGATTAACGTCAATCCCTCGGTAGAGGATTTGGCCTGTGACCTTGGCAATATCAATGGTATCATTCATCCGATTGAGACTGCGAAGATAGGTAGATTTTCCTGATCCAGAAGGACCAATCAAGGCCGTGATTTTATTTTTTTCAAATTGCATATCGATGCCCTTGATGGATTCATTTTTACCATAGTAAACATGTAAATCCTTAGTAGAGAGGGCCACTTTTTCTTCAGGGAAAGTGATGATATGTTTTTCATCCCAGTTATATTTTGACATGGCTTCTCCTTTAGGCAGCGGTTAATTTCTTGTGTAAATAGCTTCCGAGTTTGCGTGCTCCAAAGTTAAAAATCAAGATAAAGATGAGGAGCACGGCAGCAGAACCAGCAGATACAATGGTAGCATCAGGAATGGTTCCTTCACTGTTGACCTTCCAAATGTGGACAGCCAAGGTTTCTGCTTGACGGAAGATTGAGATAGGACTGGTAACACTAAGGATATTCCAATTAGACCAGTCAAGGGCTGGAGCGGATTGTCCTGCCGTATAGATAAGAGCGGCGGCCTCACCAAAGATACGGCCAGATGCCAAGACAACACCCGTTACGATACCTGGAAGTGCCTCTGGAATGACAACATGGACCACAGTCTCCCAACGAGAAATTCCAAGGGCCAGACCAGCTTCACGTTGCGTATGGTGAACGTGTTTTAAACTGTCCTCAACATTTCGAGTCATCTGAGGGAGGTTAAAGACCGTCAAGGCCAAGGCACCTGAAATGATTGAAAATCCATACTCAAACTGGACTACAAAAATCAAGTAACCAAAGAGACCCACAACGACTGATGGTAGAGAAGACAAAATCTCAATACAGGTACGAATAAAATTAGTCACAGGTCCTTTTTTAGCATACTCAGCAAGGAAAACACCAGCTCCCATAGACAGGGGAACAGAAATGATCAAGGTAATGACCAAAAGGAAGAAGGAATTGTAGAGCTGAATCCCGATACCCCCACCTGCTTGATAAGAGGAGGATTTCCCAGTCAAGAAAGACCAAGAGATATGCGGTAACCCTCTCACCAAGATATAGAGAATCAAGGATGCCAAGATGGCCACGATGATACCCGCGATGGTGTAGAGGACAGCTGTTGCAAGTTTATCTAATTTCTTAGCGTGCATAGTTTTTCTTTCCTCTTTCTTTCGTAATCAATTTAATCACACTGTTAAAGGCCAAACTCATCAAGAGCAATACTAAGGCCAATGACCAGAGAACGTTATTATCAACCGTTCCCATGACGGTATTTCCGATACCCATAGTCAATACAGATGTCAAGGTCGCAGCTGGTGTTGTTAGCGAGGTTGGGATAACTGCTGAGTTTCCGACCACCATCTGAATAGCAAGGGCTTCACCGAAGGCACGCGCCATCCCAAAGACCACTGCAGTGAAAATACCTGAACGTGCTGCTTTCAAGGTCACACGCCAGATGGTTTGCCAACGAGTGGCTCCCATAGCTAAACTGGCTTCACGGTAATGACGAGGAACAGCACGCAAGCTGTCTGTTGTCATAAAGGTTACAGTTGGTAGGATCATGACAAAGAGAACGAAAATCCCTGACAAGATCCCAAAACCAGTTCCACCAAAGACGCTACGGACAAAAGGCACCACAACTTGCAAACCGATAAATCCATAGACGACTGAAGGAATACCGACGAGGAGTTCAATGGCCGGTTGCAAAATCTTTGCACCCTTTGGTGATACTTCTGTCATAAAGACTGCAGCACCAATAGCAAAGGGTGTTGCGATGAGGGCTGATAAAATCGTCACAATAAAGGAACCCAAAATCATCGGAAGGGCACCAAATTGTTTCCCTGAAGGATTCCAAGTTTGTCCAAAAAGGAAATCAAAGATGTTGACCCCATTGACAAAGAAGGTCGATAAGCCTTTTTGGGCTACAAAAATCAAAATCATGGCCACAATGATGACAATCAAAGAAAGGCAAGTGAAGGTCAAACCTTTACCAAACTTCTCAAGGCGAGAGTTCTTTGAAGGAGAGAGTAATTTTTTAGATAATTCTTCTTGATTCATTATTGACCTCCTTCTACTGCTGTAACGGTACCTGAAGCATCCTTTTGGACTTTCATTTCATTGATAGAGATATAGCCCATGCCCTTAACAATTCCATTTTGGGCTTCATCTGAGAGGACGAAGTTCAGGAATTCAGCAGCTAAGTCATTTGGTTGACCAAGTGTGTACATATGTTCATAAGACCACAAAGGCCAGTTGTTGGTCGTTACATTTTCAGACGTAGGTTCATACCCATTCAGTTTCATGCTTTTCACGGAGTCATCTACATAGGCAAAAGCCAGGTAAGAAATGGCTCCAGGCGTTTGGGATACAATGGACTTGACCATCCCGTTAGAATCCTGTTCTTGGCTCTGCATTGCCGCTTGGCCATTCATAACGACCGTATCAAACGTCGCTCTTGAACCAGAACTTGCTGCTCGGTTGATGATTGAAATGGCCAGGTCTTTGCCCCCAACTTCTTTCCAGTTGGTCACTTCACCTGTAAAGATTTTGCGAAGTTGCTCGGTTGTGAGATTTTCTACATCCACTTCTTTGTTTACAATCACTGCAAGACCAGCCACTGCAACCTTGTGGTCTACTAGGGCTGAAGCATCGATTCCTTCTTTTTCCTCTGCAAAGACGTCAGAGTTCCCGATGTCAACTGCTCCAGACTGGACTTGGGAAAGTCCTGTACCCGATCCTCCACCTTGAACATTAACTGTTTTTCCGATGTTTCTAGAACCGAATTCATCTGCTGCCGCTTCGACAAGAGGCTGAAGAGCAGTTGAACCAACGGCTGTCATGGATTCTCCACGATCAATCCAGCTAGCACATCCTGCTAGAGAACCTGCCATCAAAAGAGCTGCAAGAGACATGACGAGCTTTTTTCTTTTTTTCACTGTTATTCTCCTTGAACATAATGATAAATGTTCTGATTTCTTCCGTTTGTCCTGATCATCCAATTATCATCAATGATTGTCCCGCTTTATTTTATCTAGTCATTCTTAGGAGCGGACAATTCCATCGTATAATATAAGTAATAATGAAAGACTATCAGAAAAAACTCATACTTCCACTATAACATAGAATAGGCTCTTTGACTAGCTTTTTCACCTGAATCTGAGTCCTTTTGGATAATAATTTTTCAAAACATTTCCCGTTACCTTGGCAAAGCCTAATCCGTTTCCTTGAACCACAACTTGGTACCATCCATTTGGTCGAGCTTCAGACAATTGAACAGTCTCGCCAGCTACATATTTTACAAAGTCCTCATCATTGATTTCGACACTTTGAAGTACTTGGCTTGGTTTCAAGGCTAATCCCAGAGCAAAGCTTGGTTCAAAGCGTTTCTTTTTAAAAGTCCCCAGATGAAGTCCATTTCGGGCAATTTTGAGTTTGCCTAGATCCGGTAGCATCTCTGGCAAGAGATAGAGCTGATCTCCAAAAGTCTGCAAGATACCAGTTAGATTGATCTGCAAGTGTTTTTGGGCAAAATCATGCCACAAGGCCAGTTGTTCACGACTGAGATTGCTCTTGCTAGCTTTGAATTTAGGTGCTGGATTTTGTCCCTTAAACTGCAGGTGGGCAACAAACTGGCCTTCTCCCTTGAAATGATGAGGGTACATTCGAGACGTTTCAGGAAGATCAATTCCTGCTACCATACCGTTCACATGCTCAACTGGAAGCAATTCAAATTCATAAGTATCCAGCAACCAGTGGACGATTTCTTCATTTTCCTCAGGTGCCCAAGTACAGGTCGAATAGACTAAACGGCCACCTTCTGCAAGCATGCTCACTGCATCTTCTAAAATTTCTCTTTGGAGACTGGCACATTGGCTAGGATAATCGGTACTCCAATAATCCACGGCATCTGGCTGCTTACGAAACATTCCTTCACCCGAGCAAGGTGCATCAAGGACAATCACATCAAAGTAACCTTTAAAAATCTTGGCCAAGCGATCAGCAGACTCATTGGTCACGACAACGTTTGTCGCTCCAAATCGCTCCATATTTTCCACTAAAATCTTAGCACGCTTACTTGAAATTTCGTTGGAGACAAGGACTCCTTGATTAGCCAGATAAGCTGCTAGTTGAGTGGATTTTCCACCTGGTGCTGCCGCCAAGTCTAAGACCTTCATACCAGGACTTGGTTGAGCCACCTGGGCCACCATTTGGGCTGCAGGCTCTTGCGAATAAACGAGACCGGTCACATGCTCTGGTGACTTTCCAGAAACCTTACCATAATACCCCCAAGGTGTATGGGGAATAGCATCTGCAAACGATAACTGACTTTCTTTTAAGGGATTGACCCGAAAAGCCGAAACTGCTTCTTGTTTAAAAGAGGCAAGAAAGTCTCTTGCCTCGTCTTCTAGTATCGCTTCATATTTTTCAACAAATCCTTCTGGAAATTGCATTTAGTTCTCTTTCCTTTCGTAGATATAAGACTGAATCTCTTCTTGCATCTCGATTGGCACCATCATGACAGGCTGACGCGTTTTAAAATCAGCGGGCTCACCCGATACCGTAAGAAGGCGATAACCCAGACTTTCCCCTAAGATACTGGCCGAAGCGTAATCCCATGGCTGCAGATAGGTAATATAAGTCAGAAGACGACCTGATAAAACCTTGGCAAAACTAATGGCCGCACTGCCGTAGACACGGACACCCAACGCTGCTCGACCCAAATCACCCAATCCCCACTCATTGCTTTCAAACATACCTGAGTTGCCGGCAACTAAAAATTCTTGAAGAGGTTTCTTTTTAAAAGGCGGTAAGGGCTCATTATTGCGGCAAGGAGGAAAGGCACCACCACCATGGTAACAATCACCTTTCATGACATCATAGATGATGCCAAATTTGCCAACCCCATTTTCAAAATAAGCCAACATCACGGCAAAATCTTCCTGCTGAGCGACAAAGTTATTGGTACCGTCAATGGGATCAATCACCCAAACGGAACCTTGACCGACTGCAGCACGTAAACAACCCTCTTCCGCGCAAATCAAGTCCTCAGGATAGGAGTACTTGATCCGTTCAACCAAGAGTTCCTGGACCTCCTTGTCCAAACGCGTCACCAAGTCAGTAGGGGAAGACTTGCGCTCAACCTGCAAATCTTCTTTCATGTGAGCCAAAATATAGGCAGCAGCTTCCTTCACAATCTGTTTGGCAAATTCAAATTTAGTTTTCAAGAGAAATCTTCCCTTCTCTTTTTTCCTTGGCAGCCTGAACTGCTCGGTAAAGCGAATAACCACTAACTGTTTCAAATTCTCGTCCCAAACGTTTCTCTTCACTCTTGCTTGGCACGACCAATTTGAATTCCTTGTAAGACTCTAGCAGTTTTTTTGCTTCTACCTTATCTTCATAAGCAGCTTCAACATCATTAAAAAAAGAAAGCACTGAAGCAAGTTCTTCAGTGCTCCACGACAAATCTAGTGGGTAACTATACTGTTTGTTCATCTATCCAATACCAGCTCTCAATGTTGCTTCTTTCAATTCTTGTTTACGGTAACTACGAGGGAGAAAAGCACGAATCTCATCTTCATTAAAACCGATCTGCATGCGTTTGGTATCTATAATAATTGGGCGACGCAAAAGACTAGGATATTGCTCAATCAACTGAAGCAACTCCGATACCGAGATACTCTCTACATCAATATCCAATTTTTGAAAAATTTTTGAACGAGTTGAAATGATGTCATCAGTACCATTTTCGGTCAAGGAAAGAATATGTTGTAATTCTTTTCTTGTTAAAGGACTAGTCATAATATTATGCTCTTGAAAGGGCACTTTATGCGTCTCTAACCAAGCCTTTGCCTTACGACATGATGTACAACTCGGCGATAAAAATAGTGTAATCATGCTTTTCTCTTCTTTTATCTATACTTGCTATTTCTATTATACAAAAAAATAAAGCGCTTGACTAGGTATTTTTAGAAAAAAAGCCTATTTTTTCATAGAAAATAGACTGTTTTCTGCAAAAATCTCCTGCTTTGCAAGTTTATCTTTAGGATAACCTAACAATAAATAGGGAGTAGAGCAACTTCTCTCGTTTTTTATTAAAAATACAGAACTTTTTCCACTATTTCCTTGAAGCTTTAACAAAAAGGAAACTAAACATTCCTTCATACAAAGCAAAGAAAAGTAAAAAGGCATGGAGAAAGAAAGTCTCTGGCAAAATCCAAATAACGGGATCCTTTGCTGGATCAAAAAGCCAGGTATCATCTCCCACAAAGAGAATCTGATGGAAAAGAGTAAAGAATTGCTCAAAACCAATTAACACTCCTACAAGGCCAATGACTAGAGGCAATAGCACTAAAGTCAGAATACTTTTACGATATAGAGGTAGAAATCCTTTTTTCACAATCTTTCTAACAAAGAAATAGAAACTTGGAAGTGTCACCAAAGTGACTAGCTGAACCAAGTGGAAGAGATTTTTCACCACCGCAAAATGGTGTAAACCTGCAGCTGATGAACGAAAATCTGGCATCTCCAAGACCTGACTAAAGGGATTGGTCAGGTAATTCATTAAGATATGAAAATTGTACTGAATGGTTTCGGGCTTTAGATAGACTCGATTCGCTAAGTTCAGCCACTCAATTTCCAAAGGATAGAAAATCCATGCCAGATAAATGGTCAGTAGGATAGAAAGGGAGAGGAAAAAGAGCATACTTCCCCAAAAGGTCAGTTTAGTTTTCATCGAAATTCCACTCCGCAAGGCTAGAAACTACATGAGTTGGTGCAATTGGCAAGTCCGCCACTTCTTCTGCTTTGGTAAAACCTGTCGTCACCAAGAGCGTTGGAATGCCATTGTCAATCCCTGCTCGGATATCCGTCAGGTAATTGTCCCCAACCATGAGCAACTCTTCTCTTTTCAAATCCAAGTGCTCAACTGCCTTGTCCATAATGATCGCATTTGGTTTTCCGATATAAACTGGTTTGACCCGTGTTGCTACTTCAAGAAGTGTAATTAGTGAACCAGCACCAGGCAAGAGACCACGTTCCGTCGGGATATTGAGGTCAGGGTTGGTTCCGATAAAGTGAGCCCCCTTTTGAATGGCTAGAGTCGCCGTCGCAAATTTTTCATAATCGACTTGCCAGTCCAGTCCAACGACCACATAGGCTGGATTTTCCTTGTCTTCGACATAACCAGCTGCCTGAATGGCATCCTTGAGTCCTGCTTCTCCGATGACATAGACTGTCTTTTCCAGTCCCAAGTCATTCATATAGTCGATGGTTGCCAAAGTCGCTGTGTAAACCGTTGATAGAGGCGTGTTGATATTAAAATTCTGAGCCAACATCTCTTGAACACTCTCTGGAGTGCGTGTTGTATTGTTGGTTACAAAGAGATAAGGAATTTCTCGCTTTTGCAATTCATGCACAAAAGCCTCCCCCGCTGGAATCCGGTCTTTTCCCTTGTAAATGGTTCCGTCTAAATCAATTAAATAACCTTTATATGTCATCTCTCTTTAGTCCTTTTTTATTTCTTGCCAAGTAATCATAGCTTGGGCATTGATCTCACCATCACTGATAATCTGATGCTTGCTTTCTAGTCCCTTGAGTTCATAAGCTGAGGCAATCATGCCACCTGGCCGCACTTCTTTGACATACTTGAGATTGATTTTCTTTGGAATATAGTTGGTTAGAAAATCGGCCCCCATGACCTCAAAAATCCAATCTAGGTATTTACTATTATTGACATGACCATTCATATCCAAATCGTAAAAACGAACATGGTAGTCTTTACTGATAGGATCTTCTAGATTTGCATACTTCGGCCCACGGATCAGTTTTTTATCAAACTCAGACTGGTAAGGCGCAACAATCTCAGGCTCGACTCCATGAACTTTCCGACTATTGCGGTCCATGAGAACAAAGGTTGCCAACATGTGAATCATTTCTTGACCTGCTTCATCGTAGAGAGTGAAGCGACGATAGCAAAAGAGACGATTGTAACTCAAGGCTTCCGTTTCAATCGTAATCTCCTCAGCAAAGCGAGGCAAACGTACCACGTCAATCTCATAATCCGTGATAATCCAGACCAGATTGTAGCGTTCCAAGACGTCCTTGTCACTGACTCCCAGCTCAATCGATTGCATACCTGATACTTGCAGGGACAGCAAAATCACATCTGGCAACTTGATATGACCGTTCATGTCCGCCATATCAAAAGGAATTTTCATTTTCATCTGATAAGTTAAGCCCATCGTTCTACTCCAAAATAAATCGTTCTGCTACAGTGTCTCCTAAAAAGAGACCCCTCTTTGTCATTCGGACTCGATCACCATCGATTTGCATAAGACCTTGTTGAACCAATTCTCTAATGATTTTTCCATATAGTTCATCAAAGGACCGTCCAAATTTTTCCTCAAATCGCGCCATAGAAACCCCAGATTTCTTGCGGAGTCCCAAAAACATTTCTTCTTCCATCTGCTCCTTTTGAGTCAGGTGTTCTTCAGTTATCCGAGCATTTCCTGCCTCTACTGCGCCTAGATAATGGCGGATAGGTCCGTGATTTTTATAACGAACTCCGTTCACATAACCTGACGCTCCTGCACCGATACCATAGTACTCAGCATTGTCCCAGTACATGAGATTGTGACGACTTTCAAAGCCAGGCTTGGAAAAATTTGAAATCTCATAATGCTCAAAACCAGCTCGCTCCAGTTCTGCAATGATGTACTCAAACATCTCTGCTTCTAACTCTTCCTTGGGCAGGGGCAATTTCCCACGTCGCATACGGTTCATAAAGACCGTATGGTTTTCCAAAATCAAGCTATAAAGACTCATATGAGGAATATCAAGCGAGATAGCCTTAGCTACATTATCCTTGACCTGTTCCATGGTCTGACCTGGAAGAGCGTAGATCAAGTCGATGGAGATATTGTCAAAACCAGCCAGTTTGAGCCGGTCGATATTCTCATAAATATCCTTTTCCAAATGACTGCGCCCAATCTTTTTCAGCATTTTGTCATCAAAGGTCTGCACACCTAGAGAGACACGATTGACTGGCGACTGTTTCAAAACCGCAATCTTATCCTCGTCCAAATCTCCTGGATTGGCCTCAATGGTCAACTCTTCCAAAACTGACAAGTCCAAGTTTTTAGTCAAGCCATCCAAGAGCACTTCTAATTGCGGAGCGGACAAAGCCGTTGGCGTCCCACCTCCAATGTAGAGGGTTCGCAATTTTTGGATATCATAAGAACGAAACTCTTCTAGCAGATGCTCCAAATAACTATCTACTGGTTGATTCTTGATAAACACCTTTGAAAAGTCACAATAATAACAAATCTGTGTGCAAAAGGGAATATGCACATAGGCTGATGTTGGTTTTTTCTGCATAGTATTTATTATACCACAAAGACTGCTTTCCAGATAAAAATCACCATCTCCAGAACCAGAGATGGTGATGTTTTATTCTTCTGTAATATCAATAATAATCTCTTCTTCGTCTTCTACGATATCTGGAGTTGTTGACTGGTCTTGCCACTGCTCCTTGAGATTGTTAAAGGTTTCCTTTGACGCTTCTGTAGCTTGTCGAGCACATGTTTTGGCTTGATCAAGGACACTGTCAAAAGTGATTTCACCAGATTCTACTTGTTCCTTTGTTTTCAGCACAAAGTCCGTTGCTTGTTCCTTCACTTCTGTCAATTTCTCACAGACTTGCTCTTTGGCATATTCTGGATCTTCTCTCAAATCATCTAGAAAATCTTGAGCTTGACTGCAAACTTGCTTGCCCTTGTCACTGGTTAAGAACAAGGCCAGAGCTGCACCTGAAACGGTTCCTAAAAGGATAGAGGATAGTTTTCCCATGAGATTTCTCCTTTTTTATTTTTTGAAAAATTTACTTGCGACACGGAGTGCAGATAATCCAGCACCCGTCTTAAGTGTTTTTGATCCAGCTGATGAAGCTTTCTTACTCAAGACACGCGCTTGACTATTGAGGTCAGATACTGACTCAGATAAGTCTGCTACAGCGGTAAAGAGTGGGTCGATCGTCGCAACTTTGATATTGATATCGTCTGCTAACACATTGACCTTAGCCAACAATTCATTGGTCTGATGCAAGGTAACGTCCACATCCGAGCTCAACGTTTTGATGGTTTTCTCTGTCTCATCAATCATACGACCTGCTTTTTGAATCGTGATTGTCAAATAAACTAAACAGACAATTAAAGCAATCGCTACAAGTATATATGCAACTTTTAACATTTATTTTTCCTCCTCATTCTGATAGAAAGGGGCTTTCTTTCGATTTTGATAAAGTATGATAAAAATACCGAGTCCGATAAGGACAACTGATAACCATTGGGAAACTCGCAGGCCAAAGAACATGAGGCTGTCTGTCCGCATACCTTCGATGATCATACGTCCAAAGCCATACCAAATCAAGTAGAAAGCAGTGATATGACCACGTCTGATTCCCTTTAATTTTCGTCTAAAAATCAGAATCAAAACAAAACCGATCAGATTCCAAACCGACTCATATAAGAAGGTTGGTTGACGATAGCTCCCCTCAATGTACATCTGGTCACGGATAAAGCCTGGCAAATAATCCAGATTATCTACCGCTGCACCGTAGGCTTCTTGGTTAAAGAAGTTCCCCCAGCGGCCTAAACTTTGGGCAATCAGAACGCTCGGCGCCGCAATATCTAGAAAGTCCCAAGTATTGATGAGTTTTCTATCCGCAAAGATATAAAGTACAATAGCTCCTGCTATCAAACCACCATAAATGGCCAAACCACCATTCCAGATGGCAATCACATCACCTGGATTTTGCAGATAGTAATCTAAGCGGAAGAGTACATAGTAAAGTCTGGCACCTAAAATTGCAATAGGAAAGGCAATTAAGATAAAATCTAGAATGTCATCTGACAAAATCTTCTTCTTAGGAGCTTCTTTCATGGCAAGATAGACTGCTAAGACCAAGCCTGCCACAATACATAGGGCATACCAACGAATGGAAAAAGGTCCGATTTCAAATGCAACTGGATTAATCATGTTTCACCTCATTTTGAGCGATCAGATTTGTCAAACGTTCTTCAAATAAACGCGTTGCATCAAAGCCCATTTCCTTAGCACGATAGTTCATTGCTGCCGCCTCAATAACAACAGAGATATTGCGTCCTGTTTTTACCGGGATGCGGATACGTGGAATAGCTACACCAGAAACTTCTAATTCTTCGGCATTGTTTCCTAGACGGTCAAAAGTCTTATGGGTATCGTAATTTTCCAAATAGACAGCCAGCTGAACTTGTGAAGAATCTTTTACAGCGCTTGCTCCATAGAGACTCATAACATCGATAATCCCAACTCCACGAATTTCAAGTAGATGCCTTAAGATTTCAGCAGGTTCTCCCCAAAGAGTCATCTCATCCTTAGAATAAATATCGACACGGTCATCCGCTACTAGACGATGGCCACGCTTCACGAGTTCAAGACCTGTCTCACTCTTACCGATACCACTATCCCCTTGGATCAAGACTCCCATACCATAGATATCCATCAAGACACCATGTACACTGGTACGTTTAGCTAAACGGGAATCAAGATAACTAGATAACTCTCCAGACAAACGGCTGGTTGCTGTTCGACTGGTCAAAATCGCAATTTTACATTCTCTAGCAGCCTTCAACATTTCTTCTGGAACTACCAAGCCACGGGCTACGATGACCGCTGGTGTTTCTGGCAGAAACATTTTTTTCAAAACTTGATAACGGTTTTGAGAAGGCATACTAACCAAATAGGACCACTCCTTCATCCCCAAAAGCTGGATCCGTTCTGGAGTGTAGTAATCAAAATAGCCCGTCATTTCAAGACCAGGTCTCGTAATGTCCGCTGTGTTGATTTCTTTTTCAAGCAATTCGCCTTCGCCGTATACAATATCCAGTCTGAGCTTTTCAATTACTTCTCTTACTAAAACCGACATAATTTCCTCCTTCAATCGAGTTCTCCTTACTATTATATCAAATTGTAGTTGGAAGTTTCCTTTTTTTGCAGGATTTACAGTATTTATTTGATGTTTCTTGGGGAAAGATTTGGCTAGGAAGTCTTTTCGTACTCCTTCAAATTAACCGAGACAAATCTACTGCAAATCGGTCAACATCTATCACCAAATCCCTTCCAGATTTTGCTAAGTAAATCCTTGGAAGACCTTTTGTTAATATTCTATTTGCATCAGCCATATCTTGAGGATAGGTATAGAACTGTTGACCTTTTGGGAACTGATTTTGGACTTGCCATTCTTCAAACTCCTTCAAAAAAGTCTTATGAGATGGCATACTGACTTCTTCGAACAAGGAATGGTCAAAAAATCGTACCAAACGATATAGACCATGAATCTCATCCGCAAAGCACTTATCAATCTTTTCATAGGGGTAACCTCGCCTCTGATAAGCTTGACATAAGTTTTGTAAGGACTCACTTAATGCAACTGCATCTTTTCTTGCCAAACTTATAAAATACCGAACAGAAAATTCTTCCATACCAGTTCGTTTTTTCTTCTCTAAAAACTGTTGTGCACGCAAGAGAGACTCGGATAATCTTTCTTCATCTTGATAATAAAGAGCGTATAAAAGATTCATCACATTTTCTGGATAATAGGTTCCTTTCAACAAGGGTAAATCTTTGGGGATGAATGATGGAATGACTGAAAAATCGTTACAAGCAAAAGAGGTAATCAAGCCTTTCAAAATTCCATCTGTATAAATGGTTCCACTTGCCAACAAACCGCCTCTCAGCAGCTCGGTTCTTCCTGTTTGCCATAGCGCATTGTTTAACTGTGTATAATCCCCACCTAAAAACGCAGCATAATAAGCAAAATATTTAATATCATCTAGCAATAAGCTACTGTACAATTTAACCCTTAAAACCTTGTCAGACAATACTTTTGAATCGGTTAAATACTTTTCAAAAATTCTTTGGTTTGACTCTTCAAATTCCTTCCAATCTATCGGATCAGCACAATAACCCCAATCTTCCAAGTGATTTTCACGCATCTTTTGATATTCTTTTATATACTCTTTCATAAGAATTTGTTCCTCTAAATACTATGCAAAAAAAGACTAGATAAGTCTAGCCTTTCATTTCAAATTAGAATTTTTTACGTTTACGAGCTGCTTCTGATTTACGTTTACGTTTTACAGAAGGTTTTTCATAGAATTCACGTTTGCGTGTTTCTTGAAGAGTACCAGCTTTAGTAACCGCACGTTTGAAACGACGAAGTGCATCGTCAAGAGATTCATTCTTACGTACTACTGTTTTAGACATTTTTTTCACTCCCTTCAAGTTCAAGATCTATTCCATTTTACATGCAAAATGAATAATTGTCAAGAGGAAACCTACATTTATTCCTATTTTCCAGTTTATTAATTACTTTCTTACCTATACTTTATCAAATCATACAACTTTGTTACTGCTTGTTCAAAAGGCTCAATATATTCCCAATATTCATCAGGAAGATTTGAAATCTTACTCAAGTCATTGCTATCAAAATGATATACCAGATGACAAAGAATTTGATTTTCAATAAAATGCAAATCCCTCATCTGATCTATACTAATAGAATCGAGCTTTTCTACGTAGCGACATAAATCAGCCAGCGAGTGCGAATCAAATACTTTTTCCTCGTGTAAATAATAGAGAAAGCTTTTGTTTTCAGCTCGTATATTGTCTTTTATCAGATTATTTTCTAATAGCATACTTTCATTCTCTCCTTGTATATCATAAAATAGTAAAAATTGGACCTAACTAGATCTAGTTATTCTACCAATCTATTATACCACTTCTTTCTATTGACTCATGAAAGCTAGAAAAAAACCACTCACTCCAAAGAGCAAGTGGTTCTTGTAATTTTTATTTTTCAAGCAGGCTGAGCGCCTCAGCATCAGCGATAATAGTCACATCAGGGTGGTTTTGTAGGCTGCTTGCTGGGAGGTTCTCAGTCACTGGACCCGACACTGTTCCGGCAATGGCTTCTGCTTTCGACTCACCGTAAGCAAAGAGAATAATTGACTTGGCATCCAAGATGTTTTTAATTCCCATTGAAATGGCTTGAGTTGGAACGTCTTCAATCTTGTCAAAGAAACGTGCATTGGCTTCGATGGTAGATTGATCAAGTTCTACTAGATGCGTTTGGCTATCAAATGGAGTTCCTGGCTCGTTAAAGCCGATATGTCCATTGCGACCAATTCCCAAGATTTGCAAATCAACTGGATGGTCAGCCAAAATTTGATTATAGCGTTCTACTTCTTCTTCAGCATTATCCTTAACACCACGTGGCAAGAAGCTTTCTTTAAATGGTTTTTGGTTGAACAAGTTTTCCTGCATGAAGTAACGATAAGACTGTGGATTGTCCCCATCAAGCCCTACATACTCATCAAGGTTCACACTAGTCAGATTTGAAAAATCAAGGTCACTCTCAACGATTTCCTTGTAAAACTCAAGCGGGCTGCTTCCTGTCGCAAGTCCTAATGTTTGAGCACCATTGGCCAATTTTTCCTTCAAAATCTCAAAAGCAACTTTTCCACCTTCGACTTGATTCTCAACTTTTATAACTTTCATTTTATATCCTCCATATTTCTATATTCATTATATGGTATAGACCAATTTTTGTCAAGTGAAAACGATTTAATTTCTAAAAAAAGAGCGTCTAAACTTGAAACATGTTATAATGGATAAGATTAGAACTTAGAAAGAATAATGAAAAATGAATACAGCTGATTTTGATTTCCACTTACCTGAGGAATTGATTGCCCAAACGCCCCTTGAAAAACGAGATTCCTCCAAACTCCTTATCGTTAATCGCGAGACGGGAGAAATGCAGGATAAACACTTCCACTCCATTATCGACATGCTGGAACCTGGTGATGCCCTTGTCATGAACGACACCCGTGTTCTCCCTGCCCGCCTCTATGGTCAAAAAGAGGAGACTGGAGGCCATGTGGAACTTCTCCTGCTCAAAAATACTGCTGGTGATGAGTGGGAGGTTCTCGCCAAACCAGCCAAACGCCTCAAGGTCGGTACTCGCGTCAGCTTTGGAGATGGTCGCCTCAGCGCTGTCGTTACGGAAGAATTGACCCACGGGGGCCGCATTGTCCGCTTTGAATACCAAGGAATTTTCCTAGAAGTTTTGGAAAGTCTGGGTGAAATGCCACTACCACCCTACATCCACGAAAAACTAGATGACCGTGAACGTTATCAAACGGTTTACGCTAAAGAAAGTGGCTCTGCTGCAGCACCGACTGCTGGATTGCACTTCACCAAAGAACTGCTAGCAGAAATCCAAGCCAAGGGTGTCCATTTGGTTTATTTGACCCTCCACGTTGGTTTAGGAACCTTTAGACCTGTTTCTGTTGACAATCTGGACGAACATGAAATGCACTCGGAGTTCTACCAACTTTCTGATGAAGCAGCTGCCACCCTTCGCTCAGTCAAGGAAAATGGAGGTCGCGTCATCGCTGTAGGAACCACTTCAATCCGCACACTGGAAACCATCGGTTCCAAGTTTGATGGGCAAATCCAGGCTGATTCTGGCTGGACTAATATCTTTATCAAACCAGGCTACGACTGGAAGGTTGTAGATGCTTTTTCAACCAACTTCCACCTACCCAAGTCAACTCTTGTCATGCTAGTTTCTGCCTTTGCCGGTCGTGACTTAGTCCTAGATGCCTATCACCATGCCATCCAAGAACACTACCGCTTCTTCAGTTTTGGAGATGCCATGTTTATCTATTAAGAAAATCCCTATTAGGAAACCTAATAGGGATTTTTCTAATTATTCCATACCAAACTTTGGATCTTTCAAACTCTGAACACTTGCATTGATAACTGCTCCGATAATTAAAATCTTTGCAATGAGAATAAACCAGAACATCATGACTACCACGATAATGGAACTGAAAAATCGGACATCAACCAGATGATTGACATAACTATTTACGTAGACAGAAAAGATATTCAATAAAAAGATAAGAGTTAGCAAGACAAAGACACTTCCTGGCAAAACATAGCGGATTCGTGGTGCTTTTACTTTTGGGAGGAAGTAATAAATCATAACCAGAATGGCAAAGATCAAGGCATAGACCAGAGGGCCTGTAAAGTCTTGCAGATAGGAGAATAGCGAACTGTCTGATTGCCAGTAAGTTTTGAGGAGGTTGAGCAACATACGACCAAACATACTCAAAAACAAGGCAAAGGCAAAAAGTATCTGCAAGCCGAAACTAACAAGTAGACTCATCAACTGATGGGAGATAATTCCTCGACTCTTGGTCACCCCATAGGCTTTGTTAAAAGCTTTTTGGAGGAAATCCATTGATTTCGAAAAGGTCCAGAGGGCAGATAAAACGGCAAAACTCAGCAAACCAGTTGATGGTTGAGTCAGAACTTCTCGTACAATCTTGGCAACCACATCATACACCGTATCAGGCAAGAATTCCTTGATTGTCAGTAAGAAATTTGAGACTGGAATCTGAAAATAAGGCAAAATATTGACCATTATCATTAGCAAAGGAAAGATTGAAATCAACCAATAGTAGGCAACCGCAACACTGGTCAACTCACTATCAGATGCTTGATAATAATGCAAAAAAGCTTTCAATAAGGGCCTGTCCATCAGCTCTTTCCACCACTTTTTCATGTTCCATCCTCCGTCATTTTCTTCATCATCTAAGTTCTTCTGATTAAATCTAGCATATCATAAGGTAAAGTATTTGCGGCCTCTTTCAGAGAATAATTCTCTAAATTATTCACATTTTGGCGTAGTTTTTTGGCATACTTGGCTGTTATCAGTTTAGCTTCTTCGTATTCAAAGATTGCCTTACGTTCGAGATAGTAGCCTCGTAGCATTTCATCAATATTGTTTGGCTTGATGCGATTGATAACCCGCTCAACAAAGGCACCACTTCCGATAATGGCCGTCTCGCGTAGACGAGATTCTTGCATAAAACTAATCAGAGAACTCTTGTAAACCCCTTTTAGGTTTTCCAAACTCTCGATAATCAACTCTGTATTTTCCAAATACAACTCTGAAATCTGATCATAGTCAACTGCTAGTAGTTTACGAGATTCTTCATTTATCCAACTACGGAAAGTTTTGCCAAAGGTAAACATTTCATGGAGTAGAAAGCGCAGTATCCGTAAGGAAACTAGGAAGTAATAAGTCACTCTAGAAGCGAAATTCCGATTGATACTCTGCTCCATGTTTTTTAGGTAACGTTGGTAAACTCGATAGCCACGCTCGCTGATTCTATTTTCTTCATAGGCTTGCTCCAAACCGTCACTCTCAATACTCAAGATAAGAAGCTTGAGGGACTCCCAGTCCTCTTGGACTCTCTTATTTTCCAGACTAAGGATGAGGTTTTCAATCCGACCATGGTAATTATCAATAGCTGCATAAAGAGGAAGTTTGTTCTTGTGATGGTCCAGTTCTTTTTCTAATTCTGCAGCTACATCATTCAGAATCGCAATATGCATCAAATGATCCTTGCTTTCCTCTTGTTCTTCAGATAAGTGAGGGAGGACCAATAAACCTGTTAGAAAGCTCAATAGTGTAACGCCTGCTACAAGGAAGAGTAAGAGAGGGTATTCCTGCTCCAAATGACTTGGTATGAGGAGAATGGTCGCGATAGATACTGTCCCTTTGACACCAGAGAAGGTCAAAAGAAGCATATCTTTCATGTACTTATGAATTTTTTTCTTAAGTCGACGCGTCCTCACAAAGTAAAAACCAGCAATCATGACAAAGCGGATCGCAAAAAGCAAGAATGTCAGAACGACAACTGAAATCAGTAAAAGAAGGGGATTGTAGAGAGAATTAGACAAAATCGGCTCTGCTATCAACTCTAATTCCATTCCCAAGAGAACAAAGACTGATCCATTTAGCATAAAGGTCACGGTGTGCCAGACGGTCTCCGTCACGGTGTCTACCTGAGCCTCAAGGAGCGTAATTTTCTTAAAGCGACTGGCCTTCAAAATACCTGCAACCACTACTGCGATAATCCCTGAAACATGAAACTCTTCTGCAATGAAAAAGGTCATGAGTGGCAAACTTAGCTCTAGCAATAGTTCACTGGCTATATCTATCGCTCGTACACTCAGCAAAAAGCTATGCAAGAAACGATTGACCATAGCCGTCACAAAACCGACTACAAAACCACCAAAGATAGAAAGTGCTAGGGAAGTTCCTGCTTGGCTGAATGAAAACGTTCCTGTTGTCCAAGCAGCAAGAGCCATCTGAAAGGCAACCAAACCAGAAGCATCATTTAAGAGTCCTTCCCCTTTTAGGATATTAGAAACCCGTTTTGGAAAACGAAAACGTTCAGAAAGAGATGCAAAGGCAACCAAATCTGTTGGCCCAAGTGCCGCTCCAACTGCTAAACAGGCAGCTAAAGGAAGGATCATCCAAAGGAAGTGAGCCATGCCCCCTAAACTTAAAGTCGAGATAAAAATCACAGGAAAAATCAGAAAGACGACAATCCGCCAGTGCTTCAAAATGGACGTAATATCCGCTTCTTCTGCCTCCCGGAAAAGTAAGGGACCAATAACCATGGCTAGAAACAGCTCTGTATTGAGATGAAAGTCCGCATCGGGAACAAATAAGCCAATCCCAATCCCTAAAAGGATTTGCACAAGAGGAAGGGGCAAAAAAGGGAGAAGTTTATTGGTCGTAGTTGAAATGATTAAGACAAATAAAAATAGAATCAAGTAAATAAGTAATTCCACACAATTCCTCCTTAATCTTTTTTACAACAAGATTCAAAAATCTCCTTTTGCTCTTGGATTTTCTGATCAATCTTAGAACAGTCTTTGTGCTCAATTTTTTTCTGGCATCGTTCCATTTCAAGAGCCACTAATTTTTTCTTGATTTTAAGCATTTTCTTGCTCATATGTGCTTCGTCGAGTACCCCGACTGCTCGCTCGTGATGCGTTGACTCGACAAAATTTTGGCGCATTGTCTCAAGCTTCTCACGAAGGTATTGTTTATCCATGTCTATACCTTTCTAATTTTTCAATCATAACTAAAAACGGTGGATTATTAACTTGGTTGAGAGTCCGATAAATGGCAGCTGTATACTCTTGTTGGTTCAACTGGCTAACAAAATCCAATACAGCATCCCTCTCGGTGTCTCCTCCTTCATGACCATAGTAAATCATGATCGCAATCCGTCCTCCTTTGACAAGCAAATGACACAGTTTCTCTAATGCTTCGATAGTAGTCTGAGGTTGTGTGATGACGGATTTGTCAGCAGAAGGTAAATAACCCAGATTGAAAATCCCTGCCTTAGCTTCTGTAACAAACTGGTCTAGCGTCTCATGACCTTGCAAGATTAACTGGGCATTTGTCATTCCAGTCTGATCCAAACGCTCTTGCGTCTTCTCCAAAGCCTGCTCCTGGATATCAAAGGCATAGACTTGCTTGGCTAGCTTGGCTAAAAAAAGGGTATCGTGGCCATTACCCATGGTCGCATCCACTACAATATCCTCTTTTGTCACAACTTCCGCTAAAAAATCATGTGCCATCTCAAGTGGTCTTTTCATTTTAAAACTCCTGTTTTACAGCCTTGCATCCTTGCACACTTCCACGACGTCGCATCTCAGTTTCAATAGCATTTAGCACTTCCCATTTATTGAGGCTCCACATAGGACCAATCAGCATATCTCTAGGTGCATCTCCTGTAATTCGATGGATGACGATATGCTTAGGAATGATTTCTAGTTGGTCACAAATGACCTTGACATACTCGTCCTGACTCATCAGTTGCAAGCGTCCTTCGTGGTAATCTCGCTGCATCCGTGTATTAGTCATCAGGTGAAGCAAGTGCAGTTTAATTCCTTGAATATCATTGTCCGTGACACAGCGACGGACATTTTCAATCATCATCTCATGAGTCTCACCGGGCAAACCATTGATCAAATGGGAAACAATCTCAATCTTGGGATACTTTCTCAAGCGTTTTACTGTTTCAACATACAATTCATAAGAATGGGCACGGTTAATCAGGTCAGAGGTTGCTTCAAAGGTTGTCTGTAATCCCAATTCAACCGTCAAATGCATGCGTTCCGATAACTCAGCCAAATATTCGATTGTTTCATCAGGTAAGCAATCCGGACGTGTTCCGATATTGATCCCTACTACACCTGGCTCGTTGATAGCCTGCTCATAACGTTCCCGAATCACTTCCACCTTTTCATGGGTGTTGGTAAAGTTTTGGAAATAAACCAAGTACTTCTGAACATCTGGCCATTTGCGGTGCATAAAGTCAATTTCCTTATAAAATTGCTCACGAATAGGGGCATCCGGTGCCACGATGGCATCTCCAGAACCTGAAACCGTACAAAAAGTACAGCCCCCATGAGCTACAGTTCCATCCCGATTTGGACAGTCAAATCCCGCATCGATAGGAACTTTGAAAGTCTTCTCTCCAAAAAGTTTTCGATAATAATCATTCAAGGTATTATAAGATTTCATAACTTTCATTATAACAAAAAACACCTACAATCTCAAAAGCCTGACTTTCCAACAAATTCCCTTGTTTCTCATTTCCTTTAGCGTTTTTTTATGATACAATATGGGTATGATTTTAATGAAAATAGCATCTATTTTATTATTGATATTAACCTTGGTGGTTTGCTTTATTGTCACCAAGCTTTTCGGACTTAGGAAAATAGGATTTAATTTCGCGGATCTAGCTTTTCCACTGTTGGTATTCGAGTATTACCTGATTACTGCTAAAGCCTTTACCCACAACTTTCTACCGCGACTTGGAGTCGCACTTTCTCTCCTAGCAATCCTCCTTGTAGTCTTTTTCCTTGTCAAAAAACGAAGTTTTTATTACCCTAAATTCATCAAATTCTTCTGGAGAGCCGGTTTTCTCCTTACCTTAATCATCTATATTGCTATGATTGTCGAATTGATGATGCTCCCATAAAAAACATTCCCTCAGACAGCTGTCTAAGGGAATGTTTTTATCTTCATAACTTGTTTTCTAAGCTCTACCAAGATACTTTTTTTATTTCCTAAATGTTAAGGCGTAGAATTTACCATCCCAAAGAAGTTTCATTTCCTTTTCCTTAACTTCACTTGGAACAGCATTCTCAATTTCACTCAAATCAACAGTAGCATCTTTAAAATAATCCTTACTAAAATGATTTTTCTTATATTGCTGATCCACATAGTCAGCCGTCTCATCTGCAATTAAAAGCTTGGTTCCTGGCTTCGCCACTCGTAGCATTTCCTGCATAGCCTTGGCCTTATCATTGAAAAAATTGATTCCGCCAATATGGTAGACAATGTCAAAACTATTATCCGCAAAGGGTAAATCCTCCGCGCAAGCATGGAAAAGTTGCAAATTAGTCTTTTTAGCGCAAGATTTCTGGCATTTTTCTAGCATACTGATAGAAATATCTACCCCTACAAAGTCTAAACTTTTCAGGTCAATTGTCTCAGGGATATAACGGAGGTCTTGACCAGTCCCGATAGAGACATAAAGAACTGATAAATTATCTTTCCATTCTATTTCCTCCATCAGATCCCTTCTCAACTTATCAATCGCCTTGCCGTGGAGAAGTGGTCCTATCCATTTCTCACTCATATCATACCAACGAGCCATACGGTTATACATGGTCATGTATTTAGCATTATCTCCAGATAGATAATCTGGATTAAGAGACAGATAGATAGCCACTTCTTTTTGAAAATTTTCTACCTCCAAACCTGACTTCAATTTATCTTGTAATCTTGTTTCAATCATATGCAACATCTCCTTTTCTATTTGTCACCTATTATAGTGGAATTCATCGCAAAAACAATAGCTTTTTAGTAAGTGGCAACTATCCACTTGTATCTGGTAGTAGAACCAGGGTTAGTTACAAAAAAACAAGTGCCAATTTCCATTGACACTTGTTTCCACTTTTAAACTGTCTTGCAAAATTTCGTGAAAGATACCGTTTAAAAAACTTAATCTTCTTTTTTGCGTCTTGCCAAGAATCCTGTTCCCAATCCAAGAAGGGCGATTCCAGCTACTAGAGCCACTTGGTTAGACTTGCTTCCTGTATTAGGCAATTCCCCACCTTTTTTAGGCTTACCTGGTTCATTTGGTTTGCCAGGTGTTGGTTTTTCAGGAGTGTGCGTATTTGTAATGTTGTAACCTTCTACTGAAGCTGTATAACCATCTGGAACATTCACTTCTTCAACAGTGTAGGCAATCTCCTTACCTTCTTGATAACGATCAAGATCTGTAAATTCATAAGTCCAACCACTTGCTTCTGAAGCTATTGCAGTTTTACCAGTATCTTTACCATTGGCAAATAGTTTAACTGTAATAGATGCTGGGCGAGCGTCTTTATGGTTTTCATCACCTTTCCAGATTTTCTTACCTTTTACAGATGTTTTCTCTGGTGTATGAGTGTTGGTCACATTCATACCAGTTTCAGTAGCTGTGTAAACTGTAGGAACACCAACTTCTTTGACTGTGTACTCGATTGGCTTACCATTTTGGTAACGGTCCAGATTAGTAAATTCATACTTCCAGCCTGTTTCCGCTGTGGCTGTAGCTTCTTGGCCAGTTTCTTTACCATTCGCAAGTAGCTTCACTGTGATAGATGCTGGACGGATACGATCTTGGTCGTTATTGTCAATCCAAGTCTTTTGTCCACTTACAGCAATTTTTTCTGGTGTATATTCATTGGTAATGGTGTACTTACCTTCTTTTTCTGTGGTGATTGTTGAAGTATATCCTTTCACAACCACTTCTTTGACAGTATACTTGATTAGTTTACCATTTTCATACTTAGGAAGTGCTTTTGATTCGAACTTCCAACCAGTTTTTTCTGAAACTTCAATTTCTTGAACAACTTTGTCGCCGTTAAGAATTTGAACTTTCACAGATGTTGTACGTTTGCCGTCTTGGTTGTTGTTATCTTTCCACACCTTAGTTCCTGAAAGGATAACTGTATCTGGATTGTGAGTGTTAGTCACTACTTGACCAGTTACAGAGGCTTCATAGCCAGCTGGCACATCCACTTCCTTGATTGAGTATGTGATTTCTTTACCAGCTTCGTATTGTGGAAGATTTGTGAAGGATGCTACCCAAGTGTTAGCGTCGGTCTTATCCTTAGCTGTCAAGGTTAATTTCTTACCTTCAACGGCTACTGGATCAGCATCTCCTACTTTTTTATAAAGTTGAACCGTTACGGACTCAGGACGTTTGCCGTCTTGGTTATTAGCGTCGTTCCATACTTTTGTTACCTTGTAGTCGATTGCTTTAGGAGCATATTTGTTTGTGATGGTAAAGTCTGTAATAGTAGATTCGTATTCTGCTACGGCTTCTTCTGTTACAGTGTATTTGATTTCTTTACCAGCTTTATATTTTGCTAATTTCGTGAATTCGACAGTCCATGTTCCGTCTGCAGCAGCCTGAATTTCTTTCGAATCAACTTTCTGACCGTCTGCTAAAAGATTGATTGTAATCTTAGTCGGACGTTTGCCGTCTTGGTTATTAGCGTCATCCCAGTTCTTAGTTGCTTTTACATCAACTGTTTCTGGTGAATAGCTATTTGTGATAGTGAATCCTGATGCAGCATCACCAGTAATTTCAGAAGTATAACCAGCAACAGTTACTTCTACTACAGTGTACTGAATAGGTGTTCCGCCTTTATCAGCATCAAGGTTTGTGAAGCTTCCAGTCCAACCGTTTGCGGCATTGAGCTCAAGTGTCTTACCAGTATCTTGACCATCCGCAAGCAATTTAACTGTGACAGAAGTTGGACGTTTACCGTCTTGGTTGTTCTCGTCCTTCCATACTTTCTTCACAGGAACTTCCGTTTTTGCTGGAGTGTAAGTATTCTCAAAAGCTTTTTCATCATCGTAAGAAACAGTTGCTTCAAGTGCACCTTTGCCCTTATCTACTACAGTAACTGTAGCCGTGATAGTTTTAGTGTCGTACTTGATGCTTGTATCACTGCCAGCTTTTTCAGCAATTTTAAAGGTATAAGTCCCTGCTTTGTCGAATTCCAATTCTGAGAAAGCAATGTTTCCGTCTTTGTCATTCTTCACAGTTTCTTTCACCTTACCATCTTGGTCTGTTAAAGTGAATTCAAACTCTTCAGCCTTCAACTCACGACCTGTAAGTTTTTTATTAGCTTTAATCTTGGCTTTAGCTTTGCTACGTTTATTTGTAACTGTTTTGATAGCTCCATCTTGTCCAACAGTCATCTCAAATGGAGTAGGATTTAACTCATATCCCTCAGGAGCCTCAATTTCGGTTACCGTAAAGTTCCCTTTCTTGATATCACTTTCTGAGTAAATAGATGATTCAGCAATTCCGTCATCATTTGTCGTTACAATTTCCTCTTTAGCCGTAGCTCCTGCCGGAGGAGTAATCTTGAATTTTGCTCCTTTTAGACGGTCATGAGTCAGCTCGTCGACCTTGTAAAGAATGATACGGTACCCTGTTTCTAACTGAATTGTACCGCCAGAAGCAACGACTGAGTTTCCGATTTGCTTAACGACTGTCTTATTACTATAGTCGTCATATGTTAGAATCTGGTCATCACCCTTCATTTCAGCATTGTTTTGGACTTGCGTGCCATCCGCTGGAGCACTTGTTTTATAATTAATTCGAAATGCTGCTGGTTTCCCGTTCTTCGCAAGAATTGAAGATGCATTGTTAATTGTTAAAGTAAATTCTGTGTAAGAATCATTCCATTTTACTTGGTAATCCTTACCAGCTTCTAAAACCACTTCATCTTTCAAATAATAATATTGATCATACCAACCTGCCGTGACGCTAAATGTTTCAGGAATCATTTGCATTGGTGAAGCATTTGGATCTACCCAGTCATGAATTTCAATTTTATTATAGGCTGCTTGTTTCGGATTAACACGAACATACCAGCTGTGTAAGTATTTTCCACTCTTATTTAGAGCCTTGGATGTCCAATCCTCTTTGTAAATCAAACCATGATATTTATTGAAATTAGCTCGACCGATTCCTTCAGAATAATCAGCCGTATCACCTTTTTTAACCTTGATTTGATGGGTGATTTCATTTATGGTTTCCGTTTTATCAAAACGGAGCGTTTCATTGCTTAATTCATTTTTAGAACTAAAACCAACAAAGAAATTTCCTTTAACGTTTTGGACTTGATAGCCACCTTTTTTCTCAAGATAGGTTTTCAGATTTTTTAATGTAATAGTCGCCTTACCACCATTATTATCCCCGTTTGATACAATTTGAGTTTCTCCGATAACGAGATCTGTTTCCTTATCTTTTAAATCAAAAGTTTCATTTCTAACAGTTAAAGGGCTCGGAACAGTAAAGGTAAAGGTATCACCGTCCTCTAATTTACCATCATAGGCGCTCAAATCGTAATCAACAGTGAATTTATAATTTGAGTAGTTATGATGTTCAGGAGAAAGTGTATAAACACCATTCGCATCCGGTTTTATAAACTTACCATTATCAACCTCCCAAATACCAATATTACTGATAACGTTCTTCAGTTCCTTTGCTTGAACTGAATTTGGAGCAAAGATCATCCCTAGCAAACAGGCCAGAGAAGTTAGGATGGGTAACCAAAATTTCTTGTCCTTCATAATCTTCCTTTCTAAATTACCGAAAACATTAAAACGACAAACTATGATTATAAAATCTCAACACTCATCTCCTTTCGAATTCGTTGAAATCCATGAGGGTTATTGAATAAGTTACATCATATTAACATGTTTCATAACTATATGTGAGTGCAATATTTATCATATTTGTTCTATTTTTAATATAGAAACCTCCTTTAGTTTCATTATAAAACAAAATTAACTTTTTTTGTAATATTATGAGGTTATTGCCTTTTGAAAATATTGACACAGTGTAAAATTATTGCCATAAAAACTAATTCTTTCATCAGACTGAAGTTTCTTTAAGTATAGTGTACACTTACGAACAACTTCTCTTTTAAACAAACAGAAAGAAACATTGAACTAAACATTCCATTTATTTATAAGTTTGATATACCTTAATAATTATCCAAACTATTTTATATAAGTAAAAATCAGAAGAAATCTAGTAATAGTCATATCCCATCCTGATAAATAGTTTAATTTAGCATATTTCATTATTCTGAACCATAAAAAAAGACCAGGGGGTTATCCCTGATCTTTCATTACTGTACTTATTGGCTACTAAATGAGATTAGTCTTCTTTTCTTCGTTTAGTTGCTACAAGACCTGCACCTAAAGCTAGAAGAGCTAAACCTGCTGCTAATGCAGCTTGTCCAGATTCGCTTCCAGTGTTTGGTAGGTTAGGATTTTCTGGTTCAGTTTGGTCCGTTACTACTAACTTACCATCCTTAAACTCAACCTGATTTCCACTAGCATTTACCACTGTTACAGTTCCGTCGTAGTTAACTTGGAATGTAATATCTGTTACTGCTAAGTATCCAGTTGGAGCGGCTTCTTCATGGAAAGTATATACTCCTGGAGTCAAATCAAGTACATGTGATTGATTGGCTTTTGAAGTCCATTCAGCCACAGGACTACCTGCAACTTTTTCTCCACGGAAAATTTGGATTTTTGCACCCGCGATTTCTTCACCCGCTAGATTTACCTTGCTGAAGGTAATCTTACGTGGAAGGTCATCGTCTTTGTCGGTTACAGTTACTGTTGAGCCATTTGTAACGACTTTGTTTTCTTCACCCTTAGAGTCTTTCTCAC